>JAUIEL010000473.1 GCA_030428825.1 bacterium | reverse complement strand
GTCCGCGACGCCGCGTCGACGGCCGTGAGCGAGAGGGTCAGCAGGTCCCGACCCGTCCGCCCGACGTCGTTCTCCCGCTTCAGGGTCCCGAACGTCACGAGCTGCGCCCCGAGCGCCGACGCGTGATCCGCCACGGCGCCGAGCGTCGCCAGCGACGCCTTGTCGATCCCCGCCGCGGCGACCCGCAGGTCGAGCTCGCGCGTCGTCAGGACCGGCCCGCGGTACCCCGCGTCCCGCATCCGCTGCACGATCTCGTCCGCCAGCCGGACCCCGAGTTCGGAGACCCACGGCGCGTCGCGACGCATCTCGTAGGTCACGACCGGCAGCGCCGCCACGGTCGCCGACGGCCCGCCGTGCGCCGCCACCGCCGTGCAGAACTCCGCGATCCGCTGCCCGACGGTCACCCCTTCCACCGGCGCCACCACCGACGCCCCCGCGACGTAGTCCCCCGGCGGGAACCCCGGCGCGCGCTCGTAGGTGACGTGCGGGATGGGAGTTGTGGCTTCGTACCCGTCGCTGAGGCACCCGGCGGCGGGGAGGGCGACGAGGACGGGGAGGATCGAGGAGCGGAGGAGCGACATCGCGAGCGACCTCGGGAGGAGGATCCGGTGAATGGTGGAGAGGGTACGAGCAAGCACCGGGCCGAGTTCTCGACAATTGCACGGAAGGGGCGGTTGGCAATCGGCCGGAGCCCCCGCTACATCTCCCGCCACTGGCCCGACACGCAGATCGAGCCTCCCCTCCTCGAGTCCCCCCACCATGTCCGATCCCGCCGCCGGTCGCCCGCCGTCCGCGCCGGAACCCCCTCGGCCGCAATCGACCGCCGAGTTCCTCCGCAACGTCGCCCTCCTGCTCGTCGTGCCGCTCTGCACCATCGAGATCGTCTACGTCGCGCTCCGCTGGTTCCATGTGATCTGAGGGCTGGGGGCTGGGGGCTGGGGGCTGGGGGCTGGGGAGGAGACGCCGACGTCCGCTCTCGAGTTCACCCATCCATCGGTCCCCAACCGCACTCCCCCTCCATCCCATGGAAGCGGGTGAGGAAGTCCGAAGCGGGCGAGGCGGGGCCGGAGGAGGGATGAGGCTCCGAGAGCGACCCCGCAGCGCGACTCGAAACCGGGCGGAGACCAACCCAGGTGCATCGCGCGAGGACGTGAGCGGGTCGGAGAGCTCGTCCCTCCTCCGGCCGCCGCCGTGGCAAACGCGAAGACGTTCCCGAATCGCGTTCCTCGCCCCGCGCGCAGCGGCCAGCCCCGCGCAGCGGCCGTCGCCCCGCGCAGCGGCCCACGTGTCACGCGATCTGATCCTCGCCCCCGCGCAGCGGGTGTCGCCCGCCCCGCGCAGCGGTACGATCCCCTGCATGACCCGTCTCCTCGTCACCTCCGCCCTGCCGTACGCGAACGGCCCGATCCACTTCGGCCACCTCGTCGGCGCCTACCTCCCCGCCGACATCTTCGCCCGGTACCACCGCCTGATCGGCAGCGACGTCCTGTTCGTCTGCGGCACCGACGAGCACGGGGTGCCGATCACGGTCAACGCCGAGAAGGAGGGGGTCGGGTACCAGGAGTACGTCGACCGGTGGCACGAGGAGATCCGCGGGTTCCTGACCCGGTTCGGGGTGGAGTTCGACGTCTTCGGCCAGACGTCCCGGCCGGACCCGCACCATCGCCTGTCGCTCGAGTTCTTCCTGCGGCTCCTCCACAACCGCCGGATCGCGCCGCGCGAGGTGAAGCAGTTCTACTGCGCCACCTGCGACCGGTTCCTCTCCGACCGGTACGTCGAGGGGACGTGCTACTCGTGCGGGGCGGAGCGGGCGCGCGGGGACGAGTGCCGGCAGTGTCCGACCCTGATCGACCCGCTGAAGCTGATCGATCCGTACTGCGTGACGTGCCGGTCGACGCCGGAGACGCGGTCGGTGACCCAGTGGGAGCTGCTGCTGGAGGGGTACCCGAAGCGGGTCGGCGGCGCGCCGGACGACCTGCCGGGCGGGAAGTCGCTGCAGGAGTGGTTCGACCGGTTCGCGACCCGGGAGAACCTGAAGCCGAACGTCTACTCGACCGTCGTCACGAAGCTGGTCGAGCAGGAGAAGCCGCGCGCCCGGCCGATCACCCGGAACCTCCGCTGGGGGATCCCGCTCTCCGCCCTCCCCGACGGCGCCGTCCCCGGCCTCACCCCGGAGGAGGCGGCGGAGAAGGTCCTTTACGTCTGGTTCGACGCCCCGATCGGATACTGCTCGAACACCATCCTCTGGGCCCGCGAGCAGGGGGACGAGGCCCGGTGGAGGGAGTACTGGATCCGCCCGGACGACGCGCCGGGCGACGTCCGGCTGGTCCACTTCCTCGGGAAGGACAACATCCCGTTCCACTGCATCATCTTCCCGGCGATGCTCGCCTGGCAGGAGACCGACGCGGCCGGCATCGAGTCCGTGGAGAAGGCGCTCGGCGGCGTCCTCGGTCCGGGCGTCGGCGAGCGGTACGTCCTCCCCGAGAACGTCCCGGCGAACGAGTTCTACAACCTGGAAGGGCGGAAGTTCTCGACCAGCGACCGGTGGTACATCGACCCGGACGAGTTCTGCGAACAATTCGACCCGGACGTCCTCCGATTCACGCTCGTCCGCACGATGCCGGAGTCGGCGGACACCGAGTTCACCTGGCGCGAGTTCCAGGCCCGGACGAACGAGCTGGCGGACGCCTTCGGCAACTTCGCCTCCCGCGTCCTGAAGTTCGCCGAGAAGTACTTCGACAACCGCGTCCCGGCCGGCGGGGCGAAGGATCTCCTCGACCCGGCGCCGGTCGACGAGCACGTGGCCGGGCTCGGCGCGGCGATCGACGGCTATCGGCTCCGGACGGCGCTCGACCACTTCGTCGACATCGCCCGGCTGGGGAACAAGTTCTTCGACGAGCAGCAGCCCTGGAAGTCGCGCAAGGACGACCTCGAGGCGTGCGGGGCGGCGATCCGCGCCTGCATCCGCCTCCTGCCGGTCCTCGCGGGGGCGGCCTGGCCGTTCATCCCGCGGACCGCCGAGCGGCTCTGGGAGATGCTCGGGCTCGAGGGGCGGCCGACCTGGCCCGGCTCGACCGACGCGGCGGCGCTCCTCCCCGAGGGACACCTGCTCGGCGAGGCGGGCGTGCTCGTCCCGAAGATCTCGGACGACGTGGTCGCGGCCGAGGTCGAGAAGCTGCACCGGAGGGCGGCCGAGGGGGCCTGAGCCCCGGAGGCGTCCCGATCTCGAAAACCTCGGCCTCGAATCGGAAAAGTCCGCAGGTCTCGCCTCAACCGTTCCGATCGAAGAGTTACAGTCGCGACTGGTGGGACGTTTCCGGGACGCCCCGCCGAGGTGTGCCCGATGGTCCGTTTCGCGTTTCCGGTCCTGGTGGTCCTGAGCCTCGTCGTCCTCGTGCCGCTGGTGTCGCGGACGTCACCGGTCCCCGCTGCAGCCTTCGCGCCGACCCTCTCGGCCCCCGACGAGCGCCTCGACATCGAGTCGCTCCGGGCCCGCACGAAGAACCGCCCCCTCCGCCTCGCCGGCTCCCACGACGTCCACGCCCTCCAGTCCGCCACCATCGGTGAGCTGGTCGAGCAGGTGGTCTACGGAGGCGAGCGCGAGCGCCGGCTGGCCGCGGCGACCCTCGGCATCTCCGGCCACCCCGACGCCGTGGCGCCGCTGATCCTCGCGTTCGAGCGCGAGCAGGATCCCCGCTCGCTCGCGACCCTCGCCCTCGCCCTCGCCGAGACGCGCCGCAGCGAGGCGGTCGCCGCGCTGATCGCCGCGATCCGCGACCGGCACGGCCTCGCCGCCTACGAGGCGTGCCGGGCGCTGAAGCTGACGTTCGGGATCAACCTCGGCCTCGACGCCCACGCCTGGGAGCGCTGGTTCCGCGCGTCCCGGGCGACCCGCGACTGACCGACCGTCAGCGACTCAGCGGGGCGCGGCCGGCGCTGGCGATCGGCAGGTCGATCGGACCGAACGGCGTGTCGGCGGTCATGTTCCCGCTCAGCGCGTAGTCCGCGCCGTTCCCCGACAGCACGTTGAAGAGGGCGAGCCCGAGCTTCGACGGCGAGAACGACAGCGGGATCTCGAGGGACGTCGTCCCGCCCGGCTCGAACGCCGCGCCCTGGGCGAGGGTGCTGCGCGCGACCTCCGCGCCGGCGATGGAGAAGCCGTAGTCGAAGTCGAGGAGATCGAGCGCGAACTCGTTCGTGTTCCCGACGTCGAGGTCGACGACCAGCTTCGCCGCGTTCAGCGACAGCTCGTCGACCCGGATGCCGCCGACCTTCAGGTCCGGCACCGCGGGGATCGGGAGGTCGCCGGAGGTCGCGACCGGCAGCTCGATCGGACCGGTGACCGGCGCGTCGAGCTTCAGGCCGAGGTTCGCCTCGTACGGCAGGAGCTGTCCCGGCCGGACGTTCGAGAGGACGTCGAGGAGGCTCTGGAACGTCACCTTCGCCGGGACCTCGAGCGTGCGCGAGCCGGACGCGGGGATCGAGCCCGCGACGCTCGCCAGCCCGGACAGGAGTTCCTTCCCGCCCGACGAGAGCCCGTAGCTCAGGTCGACGAGCGGCAGGTCGGTCGTGTACGGGTTCTCCACCTCGACGTCGAACAGCATCGTGACGTCCTGGAGACTGAGGTCCTGGAAGCGGACCCCGGCGATGGAGGCGGTCGGCTTGTCGACACTGTCGAGGAGCTCGCTCCCGAGCTGGGAGAGCGCCTCGCACCCTCCGAGGAACGGGACGGACGCGAGCAGGGCGGCGGCGGCGTTTCTCATGGGGAACTCCTACGAGCGGGCCGGACGGGGGGAGGCCGGAAAACGGGACTCTACAAAAGGGGAACGCCGGCGCGGGGCGAGCCCCACGCCGGCGTTCTCCGTCAGGCGATCTCGACGAGGATCACTCGTAGAGGTTCGTCGCCTCGGTCTCCTCGACCGGCCGCGTCAGGCGCTTGCTGGTCATGTTGACCGCGAAGCGGACGTCGCCGGCCGCGACCGCCTTGACCACCACGCGCCACTCGGCCTTCGCCTTCGGCGCGAGGCTCGCCAGCGGGGCGAAGTTGATCGTGCGACCCGAGGCCGAGCCGGACGTCGCGCCGGAGTTCGACACGTGCTCCTGCTGGCTCTCGAGGTTGCAGGTGATCGTGACGTTCTCCGCCGCGAGGCTGCCCTGGTTGGTGACCGTGATGATGTAGGTCGTGTTGCTGCCGACCGGGACCGGGTCGTCGACGTCGACCACCTCGAGGAGGATGGCCGGGATGCCCTCGACCTCGGTCTCGCACATCGCCGTCGCCGGATCCGAGCAGGCGCAGGTGACGGTGGCGTTCGACACCTTGCGACCGAGCTGATCGGCGCGGACCCGGAAGGTCACGTCCGCCGAGCCGCCCGGAGCGACCGAGCCGAGCATCCACTGGACCTTGCTGCCGGCACCCGACCCGCCGTTCGACGCGTCGACTTTCGCGTCTCAGCTCCTGTGGCTGGCGATCACCTTTGTCGTCCTCTACTACCTGATGGCGAAGGTGGCCTTGCCGCGGCTGGGCGCGATCATCGAGGGGCGCCGCGATCTCGAGGCCGACGAGAAGGAGCGGCAGATCGAGGCGGCGGTGAACGAGGCGGTGAAGGGCCACTTCCGGCCCGAGCTCATCAACCGGCTCGACGAGATCGTGGTGT
>JAUIEL010000472.1 GCA_030428825.1 bacterium | reverse complement strand
CGGCCCGCCGGCGCGGGGAAGGCCGCCGGCGCGGCGCCGCTCGCCGCCGCGACCGCGGCGTTGGTGGTCGCGGCCCTGGCGCTCGGCCTCCGGACCGGCGAGGCCGACCCTCCCCGAGGCGTCGAGACCAGCCCCGCGCGGACGGCGTCGGTCCGCCCCTCGCCGCCGCCGGGTTTGGCGCCGATCGTCCGGGAGATCGCGGCGGCCGACGCGGCTCCGGAGTCGACCGACGAGCGCGCGCGACTGTCGGTCGAGGTCCGCTTCGCCAACGGGAGCCCGGTCCCGGGGAGCGTGGTGCGCGCCGCCCGGCTCGGCGTCGGCGACCCGCTGCTCCGCGAGCGGACCGTGACCGCGGACGCCGAGGGGAGGATCGCTCTGGACGGACTCGAGCCGGGGGAGTGGCGCCTCGTCCCCCACCGCGGGGGCGAGGCGACGCGGCTCTCCCTCTCGCCGGGACGGACGGCGCGCGCGGTGCTCACCGTGCCGCCGGGGATCGACGTCTCCGGCCGCGTCCTCGACGGGCGCGGGCTCCCCGCGGCCGGCGTACGCGTCACCGTGTCGCGCGCCGACGCGCCGGACGAGATGATCGAGCTGACGCGGACCGACGGCGACGGCCTCTACGCGCTCCGCTCCGTGGCGTGCGGCCGGTCGCTCGGGTTCCTCGCCGACGGGGCGATCCCCGTCCCGCTCGGCCGCCTCGACGGGTCGCCCGGGACCCGGGCGACCCGCGACGTCGACCTCGGGCCGCTGCGGAGCGATCGCGTCCTGCGGGGACGGGTCGTCGACGCCGCGGGCGCTCCCGTCGAGGGCGCGCACGTGCAGATCGGACGGCGGCTCGCCTGGCTCGACTTCGACGTGCCGCTCACCAGCGTGGGCCAACGCTCGCCGCCGATCCGTCTGGTCACGGACGCCGACGGCCGGTTCGAGCGGCGCGGGTTCCTCGCCCACCCTGACGGGGTCGAGGTCTGGGCGCGCGCCCCCGGTCGCCCGCTCGCGCTCGTGACCGTCGTCGCCGGCGAAGGCGCGACGGACGTCGAGCTGGTCGTCCCGGACTCGACGCCGCTCGCGGGCACGGTCGTCGAGGAGGACGGGACCCCCGTCGACGCCGCGCGGATCGTGCTCCGCGACCCGAGGGTCCGCGAGGCCGGACTCGCCCCGCGTTGGTTCCAGTCGGTCGCCCGGAGCGACGCCGCGGGGGAGTTCGTCCTCCCCGGCGCGCCGCTCGGCGCCGCGTACGTCACCGCCGAGACGCCCGACGGACGCCGCGCGACCGCGAGCGTCGAAGTCGCGCCGGGCGCGACCTGGACCGCGGTCGTCCGTCCGCCGCTCCCGCTCGCGGGAGAGGTCGTGACGGCCGACGGGGTGCCGCTGGCCGGGCTCACCGTTCGCGCGCTCGTCCCGAACGGCCGGCTCGAGCCGCGCCCCGCGACGACCGACGAGCGCGGTCGGTTCGATTTCGGACCGCTCGAGCCGCTGACGTACGACCTCTGGGTCGTCGACCCAGCGAGCGCCTGGTCCGGACCGACGGCGACCGTCCCGCGGGCCAGGCCCGGCGCCGCGGCGCGCGTCGTCGTCCCGCCGAACCGCGTCGCCGACGCGGCGATCGAGGGGCGCCTCGTCGACGCCGCCGGCGCGCCGCTCGGCGGGCGGATGTTCCTCCGCAACCTCGGCCCGGGGTTCGCGACGGCGGTCGCCGATCCGGAGACGGGCCGGTTCCGCTTCGCGCCGATCCCGGCGCTCGACGGGCCGTACCTCTTCCACGCCGAAGCGGGGGACCGGTTCCTCCGCCGCGGCGACCTCGAGCTCTCGCGCGGCGGGACGCTCGACCTCGGGGACCTGACGCTCCGCGAGCCCGGCGTGCTCCGCCTCTCGCTCGCCCCCCGCGTCGGGTCGCCGCCCCCCCTCGCCCACGCCGTGATCGAGGCGGAGGACGGGACGTCGTTCGACGCCGCGCCGATCGAGGACGGCTCGGCCCGCCCGTTCCCGCTCCCGCCGGGGCGCTATCTCGTCCACCTCCACGACCGAACCCTCGACGCGACGCCGAGCCGGTTCGAGGTCCGCGCCGGCGAGGACGTCTCCGTGACGCTCCGCCCCGCGCCGGCCGCGCCGCGACGCTTCGAGCTGCGTCTGCCGCCGTTCGCCCACGAGCGGCGGCTCGAGCTGGTCTGGAGCGACGCCGACGGCGCCCGGCGCGGCCGCGTCGTCCGGACCGCGCGCACGCCGGTGCACGTGGTCCGGCAGGCGTTCGCGGCGGGGACGTATCGCCTGGACGTCCGGAGCGACTCCGGGCGGACCGGCGCCGTCGCCTTCGCCGTCGCCGGCCCGGCGGACGACGCCGCCCCCATCGTCGTGGAGCTCCGATGAGCTCCGCCTCCTCGATCTTCCGTCCCCTCCCGAGCCGACCGGCGCTCCGACGACGGTCCTCGGTTCGTCCACGCCGCGCCCTGTCGGCGCGACACCCCCGCAGCAAGGAGCACCGATGAAGCTCGCGGCCGTCTCGTTCCTCCTCCCGGCCCTCGTCCTGGTCGCCTCCGCGCAGGAGTCGACCGCGGTGTTCGACGCGCCGACGGTGAAGTTCGCGAACGACGTGACCGTCACCGAGATGGCCGACGTCGACGGAGACGGCCGTCGCGACGCCGTCGGGTGGTGGCCGTCGACGACCGTCCCGAACACGATCGACGTGACCGCGTTCCCGACCCGACCGGACGGATCGTTCGACGCCGGGCTGACGGCCCAGGTGGCGTCCGGGACCCTCGCGCAGCCGCCGCAGATCTGGACCATGGAGCGCGGTCGGTTCGACGCCGACGGCCGCGAGGACGTGGTCTGCTCGTTCTGGGACCAGGTGAGCGTCCTCGTGTCCCAGCCGGCCGGACCGCCGACCGTGTTCGCCGCGTGGCTCGAGCCCTCGCACGTCCGGACGATCGCCGTCGTCGACTTCGACACGGACGGGCTCGACGACGTCGTGGTCGGCGTCCTGGGGGTGGGGCTCCGCAGCTATCGGAACACCGGGACCGGCTTCCAGCTCGTCGCCACCAAGGCGATCGGCGGCGACCTGAAGACGCTCGACGTCGACGGCGACCCGGCGCTCGAGCTCGCCGCGCTCAACGGTCCGAACCTCGTCCTCGTCGACCCGACGGGCGGGGCGCTCGCGGTGAAGGGGACGTTCACGCTCCCGTACTCGACGCTCGACCTGCCGCACCTGGTCGCCGGGGACGTCGACGGGGACGGCGACGACGACCTCGTCGTCTTCGCGGAGGCGGTCGAGCGGTACGTCGTGATCCGGCGCACCGGGCCGACGACGTTCGCGCCGGAGGCGGAGGCGGTCGGAGGACCCGCCACCGACCTCGCCGACGTCGACGGGGACGGCGACCTCGACGGCGTCTGCTGCAGCGGGAGCGGTCCCGCGCCGACCACCGACTCGACGTCGACGTTCCGGGTGACGAAGAACGACGGCTCGGGCGCGTTCGACGAGGCGGTCGACATCCAGGGGGTGGGCGGCTTCCGGCTCGCGGGCGCGGAGGACATCGACGGAGACGGCGACGTCGACCTCGTGGCCGGGCGGTGCGTCGTCTACAACCGCGACACGTTCGCGCTCGACCCCCAGCCGAGGCTCGAGGGCGTCTGGAACGACCCGCTGCTCCGCGCCGCCGACCTCGACGGGGACGGCGACCCGGACCCCAGCTTCGGGGCCGCGACCGTCTGGCGGAACGACGGCACCGGCGCGTCGGCCCCGTTCGCGCTCGCGCTCCCCGACCCGCCGAACGGCGGGACCTGGAAGTCGCCGGGGTTCCTCGGGGACTTCGACGGCGACGCGGACGTCGACGCGATCCTCGGCCTCGCGGTCGGGACGCAGGTCCAGGGGCTGAGGCTCCTCCGGAACTCGGGCGGCGGCGCGTTCGTCGACGCCGGGTTCGCGCTCACGCCGGGGCTCGCCGACTGGCACTGGTCCGAGACGGCGACCGGCGACTTCGACGAGGACGGCGACCTCGACCTGGCCCTGAGCGACGGCTCGGGAAACCCCCTCACGACCACGCTCCGGAACCAGGGGGACGGGACGTTCGTGCTCGGACCGACGTTCCTCGGCGGCATGCCCCGCGCCGCCGTCGACGTCGACGGGGACCAGCACCTCGACATCGTCGGCTCGATCCATGGCGGCGCGGTCGTGGTCGCGTTCGGAGCCGGGGACGGGACGTTCGGCGCGACCGTCGCCCTGAACACGAGGGTCGAGTACTACGACCGGATCGCGGTCGCCGACCTCGACCAGAACGGGTACCAGGACGTCGCCGCCGTGAACCACACGGTGGTCGGCGGGGAGCTGCACCTCTGGCTGAACCAGAGCGGACGGAGCTTCACGAAGTCGACGATCCCGATGAACGGCGGCCAGGAGTCGACCGACCGGGCGCGGGTCCTCGCCGACGACGTCGACGGGGACGGCGACGTCGACCTCGTGACGACCGAGCGCGATCTCGGGGCGAGCGTGGCCCGGATCTTCCTCGGAGACGGCTCCGGGGCGTTCCCGGACCAGGTGCATCAGGTCCTCGACGTGAACCTCCTCGCCGACGTCGACGGGGACGGCGACCGGGACCTCGTCGGGCGGCGGATCTCGCGGAACAGCCGGTCCCGCTTCCCGGCCGACGGTCTGCGCCGACAGTTCGGGCACGCGACGCCCGGTCTCGGGGGCCTCGCCCCGACGCTCGGCGCGACCGGCCCGTTCCGCGTCGGGAGCGAGGTCGGGGTCCGGCTCGTCGGCGGACGCGGCGCCTCGCTCGCGGTCCTGATGCTCGGCGGCGCGCCCGGACTCGCGACGGACTGGCCGGCGCCGGGCCTCGAGGCGTACGTCGCGCCGCCGCTCTGGGTCGGCACCATCGCGCTCGGCGGCGGATCGGCGACCCCCGGCACGGGCGCGGCGATCTTCCCGCCGCTCGCCGTGCCTCCGGCCGCCGCCGGCGCGCACGTCACGATGCAGGCGTTCGTCTTCGACCCGGACGCGACGAGCTGGCTCGCCCAGACGAACGGGCTCGAACTCCGGATCGACTGACGCCCCCGTCGGCCGCCGCCGCCTCGAGCACCCGCTCAGCGCGAGTGGAGGCGGCGGCCGACCAACAGCGCGTCGATGCGACTGCGCTCGAAGAGCCGACGCGCGTCGTCCCCGTCGCGGACGACCGGCTCGCCCGGAGACGTCGCGGCGGAGGCGGTCGGAGATCGCCACGGACCGCGGGTCGGCGAGGACGTCACGACCGCTCACCGCCGAGGCGGAGAAGCCGAGCCGGTCCCGCGCCCACCCGACCAGCTCCCCGCGCGCGACCCGCTCCACGACCGCGGCGACCGCCGGGTCGTCGACGAGCTCGCCGGCCACGCAGAGCCGCTCTCCGCCGAGCTCGGCCTTCGCGTCGTGGAGCCAGCGCGCCATCGACTCGATCAGGACGGCGCGGAGGCTCGCCGCGAGGTCGGCGTCGGTCCGGTCGGCCGCCGCGCGCGTGAAGCCGGGCGGCGTCTTCGTGATCGGCTTCTACGAGAACGTCGCCCGCGTCCCGCATCGTGCCCGCCGCGTCCTCGGCAAGCTCCGCGGCGAGCCGTTCCGCGTCCTCGACCCGGTGCTGCGCCGCCGCGACTTCACCGAGGAGAAGAAGCGGATCTGGATCGCCGACCAGTACC
>JAUIEL010000471.1 GCA_030428825.1 bacterium | reverse complement strand
GTCCGGCGAGGAGCGCCAGGCGACGCGCGACACCGGCGCCTGGATCCTCGGTCACCGCTGGTCCCCGGCCGGCGACCGGATCGCGTTCACCGACCGCGCCCAGCGGCTCGTGTCGGTCGACGTCGAGACGCTCGAGGCGACGGTGCTCGACCGCGCCGAGGAGGCGATGATCGGCGGGGTCTCCTGGTCCGGCGACGGCTCCTGGCTGACGTACTCGAAGCAGGATCCGAACGGCTACGACTCGATCTGGGTCTGCCCGAGCGATCGAGCGGCGCCGGTCCGGGTCACGTCCGACCGGTTCGACGACGGGTCGCCCGCGTTCGACCCGGAGGGACGCTACCTCTGGTTCGTCTCGGCGCGCGACTTCGACTACGGCGACCTCTCGTTCGAGCAGCGGATCTACGGCCTGCTGCTCCGCGACGACGTCCGGTCTCCGCTCGCCTTCGAGGAGGACGTGGAGGAGTTCGCGTCGACCGACGACGCGGAGGAACGGGACGCGGAGGAGTCGGCCGAGAGCGAGGCTCCCGCCGACGACGAGGACTCGAACGACGCCGTGGACGAAGAGGAGTCCGACGAGGCCGAGGACCCGGCGGAGGACGGCGACCAAGAGGGCGCGCCGACCGAGGACGAGCCGGGCCTCGCGATCGACCTCGACGGCCTCGCGGAGCGCCTGTTCGTCCTGCCGCTGCCGCGCGGCCGGTACGGCAACCTCGAGGGGCTGAAGGACGGACTGCTGTTCGCGACCCCGGAGGCGCTCCGGAAGTACTCCCTCGAGTCGCGCGAGGCCGAGACGATCCTGCCGCGCGTCTTCGGCTACGAGCTGACGAAGGACCGCGGGAAGATCCTGTACGGCGTGAACGGCGGGCTGGCGCTCGCCCCGGTCCGCCCCGGCCAGAAGCGGGGGGAGAAGGCGCTGCCGGTCTCGCGGATCCGCCTCCGGATCGACCCGACCGAGGAGTGGACGCAGATCTACGGCGACGCCTGGCGAATCATGCGGGACTGGTTCTACGACCCCCGCATGCACCGCGTCGACTGGACCGCGATGCGCGAGAAGTACCGCGCGCTGCTGCCGCACGTCGCGCACCGGGCCGACCTCGACTTCGTCCTCGGCGAGCTGATCGGCGAGCTGAACGTCGGTCACGCGTACGTGCAGCCGGGTGACGCGCCGTCGGTCGATCGCGTCCCGGTCGGGGTCCTCGGGTGCGAGTTCGAGCCGGCGGGGGAGCGGTATCGGATCACGCGGATCTACTCCGGGGAGGGGTGGAACGAGTCGACCCGCTCGCCGCTGGCCGAGCCCGGCGTCGACGCGGCGATCGGCGACCTCCTCGTCGCGATCGACGGACGGGACGTGACGACGCGCGACAACCCGTACCGGCACCTCGAGAACACCGTCGGCCACGTCGTGACCCTCACGCTCGAGGACGCGGAGACCGGCGAGTCGCGCGACGTCAAGGTGCGGCCGGTCGACTCCGAACAGTCGCTCCGGTACCTCGCGTGGGTGCGGGAGCGGGAGGAGAGGGTCCGCGAGCTCTCCGGCGGCCGGATCGGCTACGTCCACGTGCCGAACACCGCCGGCGAGGGGCACCGCCGTCTGTACGAGGGGTTCCTCCCGCAGGCGCGCGTGGTCGAGGCGATGATCGTCGACGACCGGTACAACGGCGGGGGGCACGTGCCGTGGCGGATGGTCCGCGACCTCGGCCAGCGGATCCTCAACTACTGGGCGCGCCGCCACGCGGAGCTCGAGACGACGCCGGAGTTCGCCTTCGACGGGCCGATGGCGATGCTGATCAACGGATACTCGTCCTCGGGCGGCGACGCGTTCCCGTACTACTTCAAGAAGCGCGGCCTCGGCCCCCTGATCGGCAAGCGGACGTGGGGCGGTCTCGTCGGCTACTCGGGCACCCCGCGGTTCGTCGACGGCGGCGGGCTCGCGGTCCCCGGCTTCGCGTTCGTCGACACCGACGGGGAGTGGAACGTCGAGGCGTTCGGCGTCGCGCCGGACATCGACGTGTTCGACGACCCGGGCGCGATCGTGAAGGGGCGCGACCCGTCGCTGGAGCGCGCGGTCGAGGTCCTGCTGAAGGCGCTGGAGGAGCGACCGACGCCGAAGCGCCCGGCGGTCCCCGAGGGGCCCGCGCGCGACCGCTGAGCGGACGCTCGGGACGGCCTCCGACCGAGCCGGCGGCGCGACGCCGGCCTCGTCAGAAGCCGACCCGGCGCATGACGAAGCGCGGGAGCCGGCGGACGATCGCCATGACCCACCACCAGGCGGCGGGGGCGTAGACGACCGGGCGCCGGTCGAGGATCGCCGCGAGGACGCGGTGCGCCACCGCCACCGGCTCGCCGGCGAACGGCGGCGCCTTCAGCCCCTCGGTCATCCCGGTCCGGACGAACCCGGGCTTCACGCAGACCGTCGCGAGACCGGCGGCGCGGTACCGGTGGTCGAGCGACTCGAGGTAGTGCGACAGCCCCGCCTTCGTCGCGCCGTAGAGCGCGACCGGCTTCCTTCCTCGGTCGCCGGCGACCGAGCTGAAGACCGCCAGCGTCCCGCCGCCCCGCGCCAGCAGCCGCTTCCGGGCCGCCTCGCAGAAGAGGACCGTGTTCGTGAAGTTCACGGTCAGGAGCTCCTCGAGGCGGGCCGGATCCGCCTCGAGCTCCTCCTGGGTCGCGAACAGCCCGGCGGTGACGACGACCGTGTCGAAGCCGCCGAGCGCGTCGTCGGCGGCGGTCAGCGCGGCGTCGAACCCCGCGGACCCGGCGAGGTCGAGCGGGGCCGTGCCGACCGTCGTCGCGGCCGGCGCCCGCGCCTCGAGGTCGCGCGCGCTCCGGGCGAGCTCCGCCTCGTCGCGCCCGAGCAGGAAGAGCGCGTCCCCGCGTTCGGCGAGGAGCCGGGAGAGCGCCCGGCCCATCCCCTGCGTCGCGCCGACGAAGACGACCCTCACGGCGCGTCCCCGAACAGGCGGACCGACTGCGCGCTTCGGATGCGTCCGTCCGGGTCGTATCGGCGACGGATCTCCAGGAAGCGCTCGAGCCGCGGCTCCATCGCGCGGAAGTGCTCCGCCCGCGTGAACGAGTCCTTCGCCAGGTAGACGCGCCCACCCTCGGCGAGGACGAGCTCGTTCAGCGCGTCGACGAGAGACTGGGTGTCGTCGCGGATCGCCACGTCGAGGGCGATCGAGATCCCCTTCATCGGGAACGACAGGATCCCGCGCCCCTCGGGGCCGCAATCCTTGATCACGCAGAGGAAGGAGGCGCCGCCGCGCTCGGTCAGGAGCTCGAGGAACCGCCGGGCCGCCCCGCGCCCCGCCGCCTCGGGGAGGACGCACTGGTACTGGGTGAAACCGCGTCGGCCGTACAGGAGGTTCCAGTCGAGGATCGCGTCGAGCGGGTAGAAGAAGCTCTCCGGATGCACCACGCGGACCTTCCGGTCGAGGCCGTGCGCCGCGTAGTACGCCGCGTTGAACGCGCGGACCGACCACGGCCCGAGCACCCACTCCGGGCACTCGAACGGCACCCGGAGGCGCGTGAGCGGCGTCGGAGCGCGGCGCGGCGCCTCGTCCGGCTCGGCGAACCGGCCCCGCTGGAGGATCCCCCGGCCGAGGTTCCTGCCGCGGGACAGGCAGTCGATCCAGCCGACGGTGTACGGCCAGCGCGGGCCCGCCTCCTTCAGACCCTCGACGTAGTGGTCGACGTCGGGCACGCGCTCGCTGTCGCAGACGATCCACGGGCTCGGGACCCGGATCAGGCGGCACTCGACCTCGAGGACGTGCCCGGTCAGCCCCATCCCGCCGATCGTGGCGAGGAACAGGTCCGGCTCGCGTTCGGGGGAGCACTCGCGGACCACGCCGTCCCCGGTCCGCACCTTCAGGGCGGTGACGTGCTCGCCGAAGCAGCCGGCGCGGTGGTGGTTCTTGCCGTGGACGTCCGCCGCGACCATGCCGCCGAGCGTCACGAACTGCGTCCCGGGCGTGACCGGGGTGAACCAGCCGCGCGGGAGGAGGAGCCGATTCATCTCCTTCAGGGAGAGCCCCGCCTCCGCGCGGAGGAGCCCGGTCTCGCGGTCGAACGACACGATGCGATCCGCCAGCGGCGAGGCGACGACGACGGGGCGCGACGGCGGGGGGAGGGACGCGTCGCCGTACGAGCGGGCGAGCCCCCGCGTGAGGACCGCGTCCTCCGTCGCCCGCTCGAGATCGGCGCGCCGGACCTCCCGCCCCGGGACGGCCACTCGACCCCACCCGGCGACGGTCGTTTCGCCCCCGGCGTCGCCGTGACCGTTCCGCTGCCCGTCGGCCGTGGTCATGACGCCGCTACGTCGCGTCCCCGGGCCGGCAGAAGAAGACCATGCTCGCCGTGAACCCGTGCAGGAAGTTCTGCCCGCCGACCGGACCGATCTCGCCGGCGGCGAAGAAGCCGGCCACCGGCAGGTCGGGGATCGCGCGGCGGATCCGCGTGGCGTCGTGGTTCGGCTCGGAGAACATGTGCGATCCGCGCCCGTTGCACGAGAAGAGGAGCGCCCCCTTCGGCGGGTGCTCCTCGAAGCGCGCGGTCCGCTCGGCGAGCAGGAGTTCGAGGTCCTGCGTCGCCGACGCGGGGTCGCGGACGTGGAACTGGACGGTCTGGCCGGGGCGGATGTAGTCGTTGATCGCGAACGAACCCGCCGCCTCGTCGAGTCCGACGACCGACCGGACCAGGAAGTCGCCGCGCGAGAACGTGCTCTTGTACTCGTCGATCGCGCGTCCGACGTGGAGCGCCCGCCCGAGGAGCTCCCGCTCGTCCGGGTCGGCGCCGTCGATCACCTCGCGCAGGACGGTCAGCGCCGGGCGTCCGCCGAGCTCGAGGACGACGTTCCCCTTCCCCTTCGTCACGACGAAGTGCGTCCCGACCGGGCGGCACCCCTGCGACACGACCGTCTCGAGGACCACGTCGCCGTGGAGCACGAGCCCGACCGCGCCCTCGTCCCGCACCGAGTCGTCGAGGACGAGACGGTTCGAGCCGGGGAAGCTCCCGCCGCTCGCCATCCCTCCGAACAGCGGGAGGCCGGGGCACGACTCGTTGACGATCCGGAGCAGGACGTCCATCGGGAAGGTGAACGGATCTCCCAGCAGGAGGACGGACGAGCCGGCGGCCGGACCGAGCGAGTCGAACGGAAGGCCGCGGATCCGCCCGGTCTCGCCCTCCTGCTCGAACTGCATGTGGAACGGCTCGACGACCACACCGGGGAGCGACGCCGCGAAGGCGACGAGCGCGGGCCCGGACTCGATCTCCCGATCATCGGCGATCAGGCCCTGCGCGGTGCAGCCGATCAGGCAGCCGGGCGCGAAATCGGTCCGGAGGCCGCGGGCGATCGCCTCGATGCCGTCCCGATGGTGCGGGCTGGCGAAGACGATCAGCAGGTCGGGCGACGTCCCGACCGGGTCGTTCCGGAGGGCGTCACCGACCTCGGCGAGGGCGTCCTCGGACGCGGTCTGGGTGGAGGAGACGACGATCGAGCGCATCTTCCCGCGATCACCAGCGGAAGAGCGACTCGATCGACTCGAAGTCCTCGATCGGATCGAACGGCTTCTCGCGCGGCGGCGGGCTCGCCTCCGCGTCCCGTCGTTCCCGCTCGGCGCGGCGCAGCACGCGCGGACGCGTCACCTCGTGCCCGCGCGGGTCC
>JAUIEL010000470.1 GCA_030428825.1 bacterium | reverse complement strand
GCGGCGGCGGGTCGAGCACGCCGGCGAGCTGGGAGAGCGGCATGCTCGACACGACCCGGTTGCAAGGGATCCGCTCGGTCCTCCCCTCCGCGTCGACCGTCGTGACGCCGGTCACCTCGCCGTTCGCGTGGTGGACCGCCCGGATGTCGCGGCCGAAGTGGAGGACGTGGCCGCGCTCGCGCACGATGTCCCGGCAGCGCTCCCACATCTGGCCCGGGCCGAGCCGCGGGTACTCGAACTGATCGATCAGCGTCTTGACCGACGTGTCCCCCTTCTTCCCGAAGAAGGCGTTCTTGACCGCGGTGAAGAGCGAGAGGTTCTGGATCCGCTGCGCCGCCCAATCGGCCCCGAGCTCGGTGCACGGCATCCCCCACACCTTCTCGGTGTAGGTCTTGAAGAACATCGAGTAGAGCTTGTAGCCGAACCGGTTCGAGACCCACTGCTCGAAGTTCACCTCCTCCTTCGACGGGAAGAGCTTCGCCCAGAGGTAGCTCATCCCGACCTGGGCGGAGTCGACGACCCCGATGTTCGCGAGCGCCTCGAACGGCTTCAGCGGGTAGCTGAAGAACTTGCCGCGGTAGAAGATCCGCGAGAGGCGCGGTCGGGTGATGAACTCGTCGGCGAGGATCTCCTGCCAGATCCGGTTCACCTCCGGGATCTTCGTGAAGAACCGGTGTCCGCCGATGTCGAAGCGGTACCCCTTGTAGTTGACGGTCCGCGCGATCCCGCCGACCTCGCTCGCGTCCTTCTCCACGATCGTCGTGGCGATCCCCTCCTTCGAGAGCTCGTACGCGGCGGTGAGGCCGGCCGGTCCGGCGCCGATGATGACGACTTCCGGTGGGCTCACGAACCGGCTCCCTTGGCGTCGACGCGGAGCGGCTCGAGTTCGCGCACGCCCGGGCCGGTCCGCGTCCGCTCGGCCCGGCGGCGGTCGGCGTAGTGCGCGAGGACGCCGAGCGGGACGCAGAGCCCGCTGTAGAGGAAGAAGAGGAGGTGCATCGGCATGACGCGGAGCGCGAACCACGCCCCGCGCTTCTCCACGAAGAAGCGATAGAAGTCCCGATGCAACCACACCACGGCGCTCCAGGCGAGCGCGGCGAACCCGACGGTCCACGGCCATATCTCCGGCCGGAACGGCGTCGCGACGAGGGCGAGCACGAGGAGGTACGAGAGGACGGTCGAATGACGGGACTCGGCCGAGATGTTCAGGTCGGACGCCGCGAACCGGTCGCGCATCATCAGCGCGATCCAGGGGACCCCGCGCTGGAAGACGTCGGTCCGGACGAGGTCGACGAGCCGCCACTCCTTCGTGTGCCGGGCGAGCATCGTCTTCTCGAGGCGGATCCGGTGCCCGCGGGCGCGGAGCCGGAAGCCGAGTTCGATGTCCTCGATGCTCGGCTTCGCGTACCCCTCGTTGAACCCGCCGAGGCCGAGGAAGACGTCGCGTCGGATCGCCCCGCAGCCGGTCCAGAAGGTCCACGCCTCCTCGCGACTGGTCTGGTGGACCCAGTGGTGGAAGAGGTTCTTGTACTGCGAGAGGAACGACGGGTGTCCCGGTCGGTCGTCGTACGACCCGATCACCGCCGCGGGCCCGCCATCGGCGAGCACCTTCGCCGCGACCGCGATCGTGTCGGGGAAGACGAGCACGTCGGCGTCGACGAAGAACAGCAGATCTCCCCGCGCGACCTCGGCCCCTCGGTTCCGGGCGTGCGCGGGACCATGGGATGTCGGGAGGCGCAGCACGCGCGCCCCGCGCCGGCGCCCGACGTCTCCGGAGTCGTCCGTCGACCCGTCGTCGACGACGATCGTCTCCAAAGGGCGGACCTCGGACGCCTCGAGCGCCGCGAGGCACTGCTCGAGGCGCGCGGCGTCGTCCCGCACGGGGATCACGACCGAGACGGACGGCATGCCGTCCCTGGGCGACCCGGCCAACATCTCGTCTCCACGAGCTCCGAAGTCGGGACGACGGAGCCGATCCGGGGGGGTGGCGCTCACCGTTCCCTCAGGAGCGCTCGACCGGTCAGGATACTCTTCCGCGGGAGGCATGGGGAGGGGCTATGGGGCCCGACGACTCCGAACGTGGCGAATGGAGGGCGGATGAGCCCCTCTTCGGCCGCCGCGGGGGGTGCGCTTGACCACACCCGCCGATCGCCCCCCCCCATCGCGCTAGAACGGCCAGAGAGTGAAGGTGGACGAGTCCTCGACCACGGCGTTCGGCTTTCGTTTCACGACCTCGACGAGCTGTCCCGCCCAGTCCTCGACGATCGACTCGGCGTGCCCGTACCAGGTGAGGTCGTCGACCGAGAGGAAGGTCGCCTTCCCGGCCTCCCGATCCGCGAACGCCATCAGGAGCTCCCCCGTGCCGCCGTCGTGCAGGCGCGCCTCCATCGCGACGATCCCCTTGTCGAACGAGAAGCGGGTCACCAGGTAGCCGAGGACGTTCAGCCACGACTTCGTCGGCCGGAGTTCGACCAGGGCGAACTCCAGCACCAGGGTCTCGTCGCCCCGACGCGGCGTCGGCCGGAGGGTGTGGTCGGGGTCCGCGGCGAATGCGGCCCGGAGCGACGCTCGCGTCGTCCGGGCCATCCTCGTGACCGCCTCCGAACGGTCGAACTCGAGGGTCGCGGCGTCCCAACCGTTCACCGAGCGCAACAGGCGCGTGGTCACCGGCTTGACGAGGATCTCCCGATAGCGCGACGGGTCGAAACCGGGCGCCACGAAGGAGCGATGGAACGGGAGCGTGGGATCCTCGACGAGGATGCGGGGGTCCTCGACGAAGCCGGCGTTCCAGGTCGGCTCGGTCTTGCAGCCGACGGAGCCCGACAAGAGGATGGACGCCAGGAGTGGGAGGGAGGCGAAGCGCACGTTCGCGAGGATACCCCCCTTCCACGGTCCCCCGCGGTGGGCGCGCACAGGGTATTTTTCCCCATCGAATGGGAAATCATTCCCTCTTGGACCTCCCGCGGGCCCGCTCGGCGTCCCCTCCTTCGTCGGCATGGGGGATGCTTCCGAGTCGAGGGCGTCCGCGTGTCGGGAGAATTCCTCATGCTCGCGTTTCGGAACATCCTCTGCCCCGTCGACTTCTCCGAGGACTCGGAGCTCGCGGTCCGCCAGATCGCGAAGCTGACCGAGGGCCAGAAGGCGAAGGTCGAGCTCCTCCACGTCGTCGAGCCGATCGTCTACCCGGTCGAGTACGGCATCGGTCGCGTCCCGTCGATCGACCTCGAGGCGACGATCGCCGAGAAGGCCGGGGAGAAGCTGACCGAGCTCGCGTCCCACCTCCCCGACCTCGAGGTGACGACGCGCGTCGAGTTCGGCGCGCCCTGGCGTCGCATCTGCGACCTCGCGGAGGAAGGCGGGTTCGACCTCGTCGTCCTCGCCACCCACGGCCTGACCGGCCTGAAGCATCTCCTCCTCGGCAGCGTCGCGGAGCGCGTCGTCTGCCACGCGCCGTGCCCCGTCCTCACGGTGAAGCGAAGCGATCACGAGAAAGGGAACGAGTGATGTCGAACCGAATCATCCACGCCCGGGACGTCATGAACGAGAACGTCGTGACCGTGCGCGCCGGCACGACGCTGCGTGAAGCGGCGCGCATCCTGGAGGAGGAGCGCGTCCACGGCGTGCCGGTCCTCGACGCGGCGAAGAACATCGTCGGCGTGCTGTCGGGGACCGACCTCGCCGGGGCGCTGACGGCGGAGGTCGACCCCCGCGCGCCCCGCCCCTCGGACTCCGTCGACTGGATGGAGGCGGAGGCGGCGCCCCTCGTCGACGCGGATCCGGACGAGACGGTCGAGAACGTGATGACCACCCGCGTCGTCCACGCCGCTCCCGACGCGACCGTCGGCGCGGTCGCCCGCCTGATGAGCCGCGAGAAGGTCCACCGGGTCCTGATCACCGAGGGGAAGACGCTGCGCGGCATCGTCTCCGCCACCGACCTCCTCGACTGCCTCGCCAAGTACGAGAAGGCGCTCGAGTCCTGAACGAACGACCCCAGGAGCAGAACCATGGCTGACGTCATCGTCCTGACGACCGACTTCTCCGAGGAGGCGGCCCGTGCGTACGGGCCGACCCTCGACCTCGCGAAGCGTCTCGGCGCGCGCGTCGAGTTCGTCCACGTCGTCCCCGACCTGGTCGCGATCCCGTACGGCTCCCTCCTCGCGCCCCCCCAGCACGAGCCCGACCTCGCCGCGAAGGTGAAGGCCGCGAAGGAGGAGCTCGACAAGATCACGTCGTCGCTCGGCACCGACGTCGACGTCTCCGGGGCGGTCCTGACCGGGGAGTACCCGGAGCGGGTCCTCGCGGCGCACGCCCAGGAGCTCGGCGCGAAGTGGATCGCCATGGCCTCGCACGGACGGTCGGGGCTCCGGCGCATCGTGCTCGGGAGCTTCGCCGAGGCCGTCCTGCGTCACTCCACGACCCCGATCGCGATCTACCCCCCGCCCGACTAGGGAGCGAGCCGTGCGACACCTCGTCCTGACGATCGACTTCTCCGAGAACTCGCTCGCCGCCGTCGCGCCGACGGAGGAGCTCGCGCGGGCCCTCGGCGCGAAGGTGACGCTGATCCACGTCGTCCCGGACACGCTGCTGGTCCCGATCGCCGACCTCGACGTCCCGCCTCGCACCCCGCAGGTCTGGATGCACCAGTGGGAGAACGCGCGCCGGCGGCTCGAGGAGACCCGCCACCGCCTCGGAGACGACGTGGAGGTCGCGACCGAGGTGATCGACGGCGAGAGCGTGGCCGGAGCGATCGTGAAGTGGGCGAAGGCCCACGACGCCGACGCCATCTGCCTCGCCTCGCACGGACGCCGCGGGCTGTCGCGCATCGCGTTCGGGAGCGTGGCGGAGGAGATCCTCCGGGTCTCGTCGCTCCCGGTCTTCATCCACCCGAGCCGCTGAACGCGACGGCTCGACGTGCGCGGCGCGTCCGCCCCTCCCCCGGGGCGGACGCCGGTCAGCGCCCCCCGCGCTGACCGATCACCAGCACCGGGCAGGGGGACTCCTTCACCAGGCGCTCGGCCGTCGATCCGTACACCCGGTGCTCCGGCTTCTCCGCTCCGTGGGCCCCGACGACCAAGAGGTCCCCCCCGACCTCCTCGACGTGCCGGACCAGGTCGCCGTACGGCGTCCCCTTGCGGGTCGTCGCGCCGACCTTCGCGTCGCCGAAGACCTCGCTCACCTGCTTCTTCAGTCCCGCCGCCGCCTCCTGCTCGAGCGAGGCCTGCATCTCGCCGAGCGGCCGGTCGGAGACGAAGAACCCCATCAGCTTCCGCAGGTCGAAGACGACGTGGACGACCTCGACCTCGGCGCCGAACCGCTCGGCCAGCCCCTTCGCCGTCCGGAGGACCTCCTCGCCGCAGGGCGAGAGGTCGGTGGCGGCCACGATCGTGCGGATGTCGTTCATCGAGGACTCCTCGGGGGTTCGGACGCGGCGAGCACCAGCTGCTCGACGAAGCGGAGCGGGAGATCGCGCGGCGCCTCGTCGTCACGGAAGACGAGCAACTCGCGGTCCGGAACCTCGGCCGGCGCCTCGAATCGGGCCCGCGCCGCCGCGCGGATCGCCGGCCCGGCGTCGGAGGCCTCGGCCGGGTCGGACGCCCGCGCCCGCAGGCGCTCCCGCGCGACCTCCTCCCTCGTGTCGAGCCGGACCACCACGAGCGGCGCCTCCCG
>JAUIEL010000469.1 GCA_030428825.1 bacterium | reverse complement strand
ACCGTCCGTCCGTATAGGATGCCGCGGTCGGAGCAGGTCCGCCGTCCGCGAGGAAAGGTCTCATCTCGACTCTCAAGATCCGGGGCATGGTCGGGACGCTCGCCGCCCTGACGATCCTCGGCGCCTGCCGCCGGGCCGACGAGCCGGCGCACGCGCCGGCGGCGACTCCCCAGCGGGGCGGCGCCGAACGCTCGCTCGGTACCGCCGACATGACGTCGCGCGACTTCGCCCGCGAGGGGTGTGCCACCTCGGGTTGCCACGCCCGACTGACCGAGACGCGCTGGGTCCACGGCCCGACGCGCAACGGCGCCTGCGTCCTCTGCCATCCGACCGACCGGCCGCTCGAGGAGCACGCGTTCCTCCCCGCGCTCCCGGCGGACCAGGCCTGCTTCGCGTGCCACGCGCCCGACGAGACCGCGACGCACGTCCACGCGCCGTACGGCGGCGCCCGCTGCCTCGACTGCCACGACCCGCACGGCGGCGACACGAAGAGCCTGATCGTCGCGGAGAGCGTCGACGCCCTCTGCGCGTCGTGCCACGAGCCGACGCCGACCCTCTCGGTCCACGCCCCGCACGCCGACGGGGACTGCCTCGCCTGCCATCGGCCGCACGCGTCGCGACACGCCGGCCTCCTCCAGCTCCCCGAGACCGCGCTCTGCTACGGGTGCCACCGGCCGTTTCGGGAGTTCCTCCCCGAGGGCGCCGGCGTCACCGGGGCGAACCTCGAGGTGCACGCGGCCCTGCTCGAGGCGGGCTGCCGGCCGTGTCACGCACCCCACGGGAGCGACCACGCCCCGCTGCTCCGGTCGTCGCCGCGCGAGACGTGCCTCCAGTGTCACGAGCACGTCCTCGACGGCTTCGAGGAGGCCGAGTCGGTCCACGGACCGTTCGAGGGCGAGGCGGCGTGCGTCGAATGCCACGCGCCGCACTCCAGTCGGTTCCCGGCCCTGCTGCACGACCGCGGCGGCGACGCGTGCCTCCGGTGCCACGACCGGCCGCTCGACGCCGGGCCGGGACGCGTGGTGCCGGACCTCGCCGCCCGGTTCGACGACGCCGGGTTCCTGCACGAGCCGGTCCGTCGGGGGGAGTGCCTCTCCTGCCACGACCCGCACTTCTCGCCGGAGGACGCGCTCCTCCGGAACGCCCGGCCGGCCGAAGCGGACGCCCCGGCGACCGACGCGACGTCCGCGCTCTGCTTCGACTGCCACGACCGGACGCTCGCCGATCGGGAGACCAGCGAGACGACGTGGTTCCGCGACGGCGACCGGAACCTCCACTTCGTCCATCTCCGTGACGGCGACGGCGGGCGGTCGTGCGGCCTCTGCCACGACCCCCACGCGGGCGCGGACCGCGCGCTCCTGCGCGAGACGTCGCCGTTCGGACCGGGCGGGTGGCCGATGCCGCTCGGGTTCGAGCGCACGGAGACCGGCGGAACCTGCACCACCGCCTGCCACGAGCCGAAGCGGTACGACCGCACCCGCGGCGACTGACCGGACCTCCCGCCCTCGCGTCCGCGTCATTCGTCGATCACGCGCCGGAGCGCCCGCCGGTACTGCTCGAGCGCCTCGTCCGCCCGCCCCTGCGCCTCGTACACGCGGCCCAGGTGGTAGCGGGCCCGCGCGGGCGAGGGATTCAGGACGAGCGAGTCCGTCAACGCCGACTCCGCCTCGTCGAGCCGGTCGAGCGCGGCGAGCGCGATCCCTCGCAACAGGAGCGCGCGCCGGTTCCGCGCCTCGTCCTCGAGCACCGTGTCGGCGAGCGCGAGCGCGCGCTCCGGCTCGTCCGCCTCGAGGTGGAGGTCGGCGAGGTCGAGGCGGGCGCGGACGTCCCGCGGCGCGACGGCGAGCGCCTGCTCCAGCTCGCTCCTCGCCCCGTCGAGGAGCCCCTTCTCGCGGAACAGGCGCGCGACGGCGCGGTGCCTCGCGACGAGCGCCTCCGGGGACGCGACCGCCTGGCTCCGGGCGCGGAGCGCGTCGTCCAGCGCCGCGTCCTCGATCCGGCCGAGCGCGTGCCGGACGAACGCGTCGAGGACGCGCGGGTAGCTCGTCCGCCGCGTCGTCACGACGTGCGCGAGCCGCCCCTCCCGGTCGATCACCAGGGTGGTCGGGAACGCGACCAGGCCGAGCGCTCCGTACAGCGCGCGGTCCGGGTCGAACGCCAGCGGCGCGGTCAGCCCCCGCTCGCGCCAGAGCTCCCCGAAGTGGCCGCGCCGACCGACGTCGGCGGTGACGCAGGCGAGGACGACCTCGTCGGTCTCGAGCGCGCCGACGACCTCGTGCGCGTCGACCGCGGCCCGGTCCGAGCTCCGCTGCCCCGACGACAGGTAGACGAGGACGACCACCCGACCGCGGAGCTCCGCCGAGTCGAGCGTCCCGTCGCTCGCGGTCGAGAGCGAGAACGCCGGGACCTCGTCGCCGAGCCCGAGTCGCCGCAGCCGGTCGTCCCGCGGGACGCGCGTCCCGGTCAGCAGGTCGAGGCTGCGCGAGCGGATCTCCTCGCGGAGCCCGTCGTCGTCGAGCGCGCCCGAGGCGTGGCGGACGTACGCGTCGAGGAGCGGCACGAAGTCCGGTCCGCGGCCGGTGATCACGTGCGCCAGCCGCCCCTCCGGATCGACCACGATCGTCGTCGGCAGCTCGACCACGCCGAGCCCGTTCGAGAGCTCCCGCCCCCCGTCGATGCCGAACGGCGCCTCGAGCCCCCGCTCCTCGCGGAACCCCTGGAGGGCCCGGCGCTCGGCCGCGTCGGTCGTGACGTACTGCAGCTCGACCGTCCCCGGGTCGTACTTCTTCACGAGGCGGTCGGCCTCGGTGGCGACGAGCTCGGAGTCCCGCTGCCGCACCGCCAGGAACGCGATCACCGCCGCGCGTCCGGGGCGGGGGTTCGTCGAGACGCCGCCGTCGAGCGTGACGAGTCGATACGCCGGGAGCGGCGCGCCGCGACGGAGCCTCCCGAGCTCGTCCGCCCCCCGCGCCGGAGCGGCGGCGAGGGCGAGCACGAGCCCGCCGAGGATCCGCCACTCGAGGGTTCGCCTGGTTCCGATCATCGGTCGTTCGGCTCCTCTGCTCGCGTACCGGCGTCGTCCCCGCCCGCGGGACGTCCGGGCGTCCCCCCGCGCAGGGGGTCGACCGGGTACGGGACGGGCTCGAGTCGATCGTAGCGGTAGCTGCGGTGACATCCCGCCGCGCACGTCCCGCCGTTCTCCGTCGCGCGCCACTGGATGTCGATCTCCCAACCGATCGGTCCGAACGGGACCGAGTCCCGGAGGAGGTGGTCGCGGTTCGCGGCGTGCGGGTCATGGCAGACGTGGCAGGAACGGCTCTTGTCGTCGCGCTTCACGTGGACGTGATGGAGGTTCACCGTCCCGTTCCGGAACGCGGTGAGCGCCGACGTCCGCGGCGCCTCGACGAGCTGCTCGTCGTGGCAGACGAAGCAGAGGCCGTACGCCTCCTCGCCGGCGGGCGGGTACATGGCGGACGAGTACGCCCGCACCAGCAGCCGGTCGTGCCCGCCGCCGTGGACGAGGTGGCACGAGACGCAGTCGCCGTCGGCGACCGGGGCGTGCCGGACGATCCGCTCCTCCAGGATCCGCGCGATGTCCGCCACCGTCCCCCCCTCGGCCCGCTCGACCGGACGGTCGTGGCAGTCGAGGCAGAGGGCGGCCGGCTCCGCGCGCAGCAGTCGGCCGTGTTCGCTCGCGTGCGGGTCGTGGCAGAGGAGGCAGCCGCGCTCGGTCTCGACCGCCGCGTGCCGGCCGTGCACCGAGGCGACCTGCCGGCCGACGTCTTCGTGACAGCCGGTACAGAGGGCCGCCGGCTCGTCGACGAGGAGCGACGGGGAGGACGACGCGTGCGGGTCGTGGCAGACGAGACAGTCCCCCCGGACCGGGGTGTGGACCACGTCGCGCGACTCGAGCGCGAGGCCGATCGCGGGGTGGCAGTCGAGGCAGAGGGCGCGGCCGTCGACCGCCAGCAGGTGGGGGTTCTCGCTGGTGTGCGGCTCGTGGCACACGATGCAATCGCCGTCTCGCACCGGCGCGTGGACCCGCGGCCCCTCGGCGGCGACGTCGCGGTGGCAGACCCGGCACGTCTCCGCGCTCTCCACGTCGCGGAGGAATCGGCGGTCGTCGCCGCCGTGCGGATCGTGACACGCCGTGCAGTCCCCGCCGAGGAGGGGCGCGTGGAGCCGGTCGGTCGGATGGACGTCGACCTCGTGGCAATAGAGGCAGAGCTCGGCGGCGGGACGCGAACGGCCGAACGCGTGGGACGCGGGATCCCGGAGCTCGTGGCACGCGTCGCACGCGTCGACGTTCAGCGGGCCGTGCAGGACCGCCCGGTGCTTCACGTCCTCGTGGCAGCCGACCGAGGTGCAGTCCGGCGGCGCGACGACGGTCGTCGGCGCGGGGCGGCGCGACGCGTCCTGCGCCGTCCCGGTGAGGGTGGCGAGGACGACGGCGCCGAACAGCGTCGCCGACACGATCCGGACCGCTCTCACCGACGATGCTCCCGAACGACGCGACTCCAACCGGTGGCCCCTTCGCACGCGCACAACCTGTACCAAGAGACGGGCGCCGACGCCCGCGTCGATTCGCCGCTCGGCCGCGGACGATGCGACCGCGCTCCTCGCGCGGTCCGCCGAGCGCCGGAGACCGGGGAATCGTTCGCGCTCGGGCCGCGCCGGGCGCGTCGATTCGGGAAGGATCGCCCGGTGGCGGGACGGGGGACGAATGTTCTCGGGATGCGCGAGCCACGCGAGCGCCGAGCCTGCCAGGATGAAGGGACCTGCCCGGTCCCGAGCCCCAGCCGGGCGCGCGTGGCGCGCCTCGTGCGAGAGACCGCTCCATGCGCCGCCGCCCCGCCCCGCTCCCGCTCGTCCTCTCGATCGCGCTGGTCGCCGCCGGCGTCCGCCCCGCCGTCGCGCAGCAGCCCCTCCCACCGGTCCCGGTCCCGGCCGGCAACGCGATCACGCCGGCGAAGGTGAACCTCGGCAAGGTGCTGTTCTGGGACGAGCAGCTCTCCTCGACCCGCACCATGGCGTGCGGCACCTGCCACATCCCGGGCGCCGGCGGCTCCGACCCGCTGTCGGCGCAGCCGGGGACGCTCTCCTTGAACCCCGGCCTCGACGGGTCGCCGTTCACGCCCGACGACGTCCGCGGCTCGCCCGGCGTCGTCCTCTCCACGGAGAGCGGCCACTACGTGAAGGCGCCGCCGTTCACGCTCCGCCGCCAGGTGACCGGCCGGAAGAGCCCGACCGCGATCAACGCCGCGTTCGCCCCGTCGCTCTTCTGGGACGGCCGCGCCACCGGAGCGTTCGCCGACCCGATCTCCGGCGCGGTCCTCCTGGAGAAGGACGCCGCGCTCGAGTCGCAGGTCGCCGGTCCGCCGCTCAGCACCGCCGAGATGGGCCACCTCGGCCGGAGCTGGATCGACGTCGCGGAGGGGCTGGTCGACGCGAAGCCGCTCGGCCTCGCGTCCGACGTCCCGCCCGCGCTCGAGGCGTGGATCGCCGACCGCTCGTACCCGCAGCTGTTCGCCGAGGCGTACGGGCTGCCGTACATCTCGCCGGCGGGGATCATCCAGGCGATCGCGACGTACGAGCGGACGCTGATCTCCGACCAGGCGCCCGTCGACGCGAAGCCGGTCCCCGGCCAGCCCCCGCCCCTCACCCCGCAGGAGAGGTTCGGG
>JAUIEL010000468.1 GCA_030428825.1 bacterium | reverse complement strand
GAACACGTCGATGCGTGGCGTCGGATCACCGAGTTCGTCCACCGGCACTCGGACGCCCGGATCGCGGTCCAGCTGGCGCACGCCGGCCGGAAGGGCTCGACCCGCGTCGCGTGGGAGGGGATCGACGAGCCGCTCGCGTCCGGCAACTGGCCGCTCCTCTCCGCGTCGCCGATCCCGTACCTCCCGCACTCGCAGGTGCCGAAGGAGATGGACCGGGCCGACATGGACGCGGTCACCGCCGCGTTCGTCGCCGCGACGGAGCGCGCGCTCGCCGCGGGCTTCGACATGATCGAGCTGCACATGGCCCACGGCTACCTGCTGTCGTCGTTCGTCTCCCCGCTCACCAACGTGCGGGAGGACGAGTACGGCGGCGACGTCGAGGCTCGGATGCGGTACCCGCTGGAGGTGTTCGACGCGGTCCGCGCGGCGTGGCCCGAGGAGCGGCCGATCGCGGTCCGGATCTCGGCGAGCGACTGGGTCGAGGACGGCGGACTGTCGGAGGTCGACGCGGTGACGGTCGCTCGCCGGCTGCGCGAGCACGGCTGCGACGTCGTCGACGTCTCGGCCGGCCAGACGACGACCCGGGCGCGCCCGGTCTACGGGCGGATGTTCCAGGTCCCGTTCTCCGACCGGATCCGACACGAGGCCGGCGTCCCGACGATGACCGTGGGGAACATCCAGGACGCCGATCAGATCAACACGATCCTCGCCGCGGGACGGGCCGACCTCTGCGTCCTCGCGCGGCCGCACCTGAAGCAGCCGTACCTCACCCTCCACGCGGCGGAGCGGTACGAGCAGTTCGATCAGCCGTGGCCGCCCCAGTACGACTCCGTCCGCCCGCGCCCCTCCTGACCCGACCGGCGCGCCCCGCGCTCCCTCCCCGCGGCCCCCGCGAGACGGAGAACGCGCCCGAACCGCGGACGGTCCGGACGCGCCGCTGTCTCCGTGTCGTCGCGCCGGAAAGGCTCGGGACGCGCGACGTCACCCGGGCGGCCTCCCGGCCGCCCGGCATCTCGACTTCACTTCAAGTAGATCTTGCCCTTCCCGGCCGGAGGCTGGAAAGGAAGGATCGCGAGCTTCAGCTTCTCCTTCTTGCCGCCGCCGAAGCCGCCGGCGGTGATCAGGTACGCGCCCGTCTCGATGATCGGCAGCCCCTCGACCGCGACCTCGCCGGAGGCGGCGGTCGTCATGAAGGAGCTGACGTCGAACATCGCGCCGGACGGGTCGGTCAGGCCGAGGGTGACCGGACCGGAGAAGACCCCGTTCGGGTCGGCCGCGAACTCGAGCGTTCCGCCGGGGAGCATCAGGGCCTCCGCGACCGCGATCTCGCCGTTCGGCAGCCCCTTCCACTTCAGGTTCCGGGCCCGGCCCGCCTTCGGGAACTTCGCCTTCGTCTTCATCTGATAGATGCCGAGCGAGTCCTTCTTGCCGGAGATCCGGAGCATGTACTCGCCGGACTTCTTCAGCTTGATCCCCTTGGTGATGCCGCTCTTCGAGCCCTTGAACTTGACGATCTTCTCGATCGCCCCGTCCGGGTCGACGACGGTCACCAACGGCTTCAGCTTGCCGGCGAGGACCTTGACGTTCAGCTTCAGCTTCATCCCCTCGAGGGCGGTGAACTGGATCTCGTCGATGTCGCCCGGGGTCGACATCTGGCCGAGGATCGCGTCGCCGGGGACGAAGCGCGCCGCGCCGACGTTCACGGTCACCGGCAGGTCGACGAAGTCGGCGGGGTGCTGGAAGTTCCGGAAGCGGACCGTCGTGGTGTGGACGCCCTGCGTGAGCAGGGAGTGGTCGATCGTCAGGTGGACCTCGTTGCCGTCCTCGCCGGCGATCGCGAAGCTGGTCGGCGGGTCGACCGTGAGCCACGGCACCGGCGTCAGCTCGACGACGTTGAAGATGAGGATGCTCCCCTCGGTGCCGACGTTCTCGACGACCACGGGGATCGCCTCGAGCGGGCCCTGGTCCTGGGAGACGAAGACGTCGATCGGGGTCGGGTCCGCGAGCTCGAGGTCGGTCGCGTAGACGATGACCGTGGAGCCGAAGATGACGTTGTTCTCGACGTTCGTCTCGCCCTCGACCGGGAGGACGCGGAGGGCCCAGAAGTGCTGGACGTCCGGGGCGTCGGACGGGATCGTCGCCATCATCGTGCGGGTGACGAGGAGGTCGCTGACGTCGGTCCCGACCACGATGTCGTCGTCGTCGCCGAGCTCGAGGTCCTGGGTGAGGAGCAGTTCGGCGGTGTAGTCGCCGACCAGCGCGTCCCCGACGTTTCCGACGTTGATCGTGACGAGCAACGACTGGTCGACGCGGACCTGACCGGGACCGTTCACGAGGTTCGCGACGAGGTCGGTCTGCGCTTCCGCGGTGGCGCCGGTGACGAGCGCGGAGAGGGCGAAAGCCGCCGCGCGCACCCTCGAGCCGAAGGTGAGGGGATGGTTCATGGAGTGCCTTTCCGGGTCGTCCCTGTGAGCAAGGGTCAGGGCAGCGTGACGTTCTTCCGCCCGACGGTTCTCCCCGGGCGCTTGCTCCTCCTGCCGCCGAACTTTATCCCGAAAATCACCCGGTGGCGTTTTTTTTCACACCGGCGGGCAGGAAGGGACGAGATTCTCAACCATGGATGGAGGAGCGACTTGAGACGATCCGCACCGCTCGACGACGAGTTCGGGATGCTCGTGAACCGCCTGCGGAAGAACCGGCGCCACCTCGGGAAGTGGGCCCGGCGGGCCGGCATCGAGGCGTATCGCCTCTACGACTCCGACGTCCCCGGCTACGCGGCGGCGATCGACCTCTACCGCGATCACGCCCACCTCCAGGAGTACGCGGCCCCGGCGCACGTCGACCCCGAGACCGCGGAGCGACGACGAGGCGAGCTGCCTCGGGCGGTCGAGCTGGCGCTCGAGATCCCGCCCGACCGGATCGCCTTCAAGGTCCGCCGCCGGCAGCGCGGCCGCTCCCAGTACGAGAAGCAGGGGGCGGCGGCGCGGACGCTCCTCGTGCGGGAGGGGGAGTGCGTCTTCGAGGTCGACCTCGACTCGTACCTCGACACCGGGCTGTTCCTCGACCACCGGCCGACGCGGACGGCGATCGGCGAGCGGGCGGCGGGGAAGCGGTTCCTGAACCTCTTCTGCTACACGGCGACCGCGACGGTTCACGCGGCGCGCGGCGGGGCGGCGTCGTCGACGTCGGTCGACCTGTCGCGCACGTACCTCGACTGGGCGGCGCGGAACCTCGCCGCCAACGACGTCGATCCCGAGCGGCACCGCCTGGTCCAGGCGGACGTCCTCGGCTGGCTCGAGCAGCCGCCGACCGAGACGTGGGACCTGATCTTCGTCGACCCGCCGACGTTCAGCAACTCGAAGCGGATGGAGCGGTCGTTCGACGTCCTCCGCGACCACGTCGAACTCCTCTCGCGCGCCGCGGAGCGACTCGCGCCGGGCGGAGAGATCGTCTTCTCGAACAACCACCGGCGGTTCCGGATGGAGGCGGACGCGATGCCGCACCTGGAGATCCGCGACGTCACCCGCTCGACGATCCCGAAGGACTTCGAGCGGAACCCGAGGATCCACGGGTGCTGGCGTCTCCGGCGGAGGACCGACGACGGCGAACCGTCGATCAGGTGAGGGCGACCTTCCGGAGGACCGTCTCGCCGCGCTCGCGGAGCAGCCGCTCGGCCGCCCGCTGCCCGTAGCGCGCGCCGACCAGGCCCCAGGCGCGCTTCTTCCAGCGCAGCAGCCGGTTCAGCTTCGACGCCTCGTCCCGGATCCGGTCGATCGTCGGCTTGTCGAGGGAGGTCCCGACGAGCCCCGCGCCCTCCACGACCTCGTCCCAGCCGTCGCCGGCCAGCGCGTCCTGATCGACCGCCTCGTGGTAGTACCGCGTCATCGGGTACGTGATGTTGACGTTCGGGACCATGGCGATCCCGAGCTTGTGGAAGAAGCGGATCGACTCGATGGCGGTCTCGTACGTCTCGCCGGGGAGCCCGAGGATCATGTTCGGGCTGATCGTCAGTCCGATCGACTCGCCGTAGTCGCGGTAGTTCAGGAACTCCTCGAGCGTCAGCTTCGAGATCTCCTTCTGGATCGTGTCGCTGCCGGTCTCGAGCCCGGTGTAGATCTCGACGCACCCCGCGTCGCGCATCAGCTTCAGGAGCTCGTTCTTCATCCCGTTCAGGCGGGTCTGGCAACGCCACTCGATCTTCTCGGCGAGGCCGCGGTCGATCAGCCCCTGGCAGACCGCGGCGGTGTGCCGGCGGTCGAGGGTGAAGATCTGGTCCTGGAACATGATCCGGCGGACGCCGTACCGCTCGACGACCTCCTGGACCTCGTCGAGCACCTGCTCCGGGTCGCGCTTGCTCTGGCGATCGCCGAACATCTGCTTGTAGCAGTACCCGCACGGCATCGGGCAGCCGCGCGAGGTCTCGAGCATGGCGAACGGGACGTCGGGGGCCGCGTTGTCCCGGTACCGGTCCATCGGCAGCAGGTGCCAGGCCGGGGAGGGGAAGTCCTTGTACTTCAGCGGGGCCGGGTCGTCCTCGTTGTGGTGGATCGCGCCGGCGTCGTCCCGCCACGAGACCGACTTCACCGCGGACCACGGGGTCCCCTCCTCGATCGCCGCCAGCGCCGCGAACGAGACCGGCTCGGTCTCTCCGCGGAGGCACGCGTCGACGGCGGGGAGGCGCTTCAGCATGTCCTCAGGGAAGATCGAGCCGTGCGGCCCCTCGAGGAGGACGTGCGACGCCGTGAGGCCCTGCCCCTCCGCCTCGCGGAAGAACCCCTCGATGTACGCCGTGTCGGGGATCGGCAGCTCCCAGGCGTCGGTCCGCTCGGTCGAGTAGTAGAGGACGTCCGGCGCGAACTCCTTCACGCGGCGGACGACCGTCGCGTCGTCGAGGTCCTCGACGTGGGCGTCGACGAAGTCGATCTCCCACCCCCGCGCCTCCAGCCACGCCGCCACGATCGCGGTCGAGAGCGGCTGCCAGCGGCGCGTCTTTCGGAACGCGTAGTTCCGCTGGAACACCGGGATGTGCGGGTTGACGATGCTGATCTTCATCGGTTGCCTGGGGGGCCGAACGCCGTCGGGATTCTAGCACGCCCTCGCCGCGACGCGAGGCGAACGGTCCGGCCGCCGCCGCACGGGAGCACCCTCATGCCGACTCGACGCCTCGAATCGTCCGGCGGGGCGCCCTCCGCCCGCTCGCGCGGACCCCTCCTCGCGCCCGCGCTCGCCGACTCCGCGCCGCGGACCCCGATCGCGTGACCCCGCCTCCGCCGCGGATCGTGCGCCACCGCTACCTCGACCCGCTCGACGCGGTCTGGACCGCCGCCGCGCGCCGCATCGGCTTCGAGGTCGAGCGCTCGTCGGCGGTGTTCGCGTCGACCGACGGGCGGCGCCGGCTCGTGATCGGGACGCCGGAGACCCTCGACCCGGATGACTCGCTGGCCCAGATGATCCTCCACGAGCTCTGTCACGCGCTGGTCGAGGGGGAGGGCGCGATCGAACGGGAGGACTGGGGGCTCGACAACCGGTCCGACGCCGACCTGCCGCGCGAGCGCGCCTGCCTCCGCCTCCAGGCGACCCTCGCCGGAGGCGTCGGTCTGCGCGGCTTCCTCGCGCCGACGACCGACCACCGCGCGGAGTACGACCGGCTGCCGGACGACCCGCTCGCGGACGGTCCGGAGGAAGAGGTCGCGCCC
>JAUIEL010000467.1 GCA_030428825.1 bacterium | reverse complement strand
CGGAGCCCCGCGCATCCGCGCCATCCGGAAGGCGCGAAAGCACTATCACTTCGACTGGACGCTCGTCGACGACCCCGCGGCACGGTTCGAGAACCTGGTCGCCTCGCACCTGCTGAAGTGGGTCCACCACCAACAGGACACGCAGGGACTCGAACTCGAGCTGCTCTACTTCCGCGACACCGACGGCCGAGAGGTCGACTTCGTCGTCACCGAGAAGAGGAAGGTCCGGCTCCTCGTGGAGTGCAAGTCGAGCGACGGCGCACCCGACCGCAGCCTCCGCTACCTGAGCGCGAAGTTCCCGGACGCGGAGGCGTGGCAGGTGTCGGCGAGCGGGACGAAGGACTTCCGGTCGCAGGGGGGGATCCGCGTGGCGCCGGCGACGACGTTCCTGAGACGGCTCGTGTAGCGGACCGTCCGCTGCCTAAGGGCTCGCCGCCTCCCGGAGCACGCGGAGGACGCGGCTCTTCCGCATCGCGGCGGCGGGGACGCTGATCCCGAGCCGGCGCGCGAGCTCGCCGCGCGAGTCGTTCCCGCGGAGGAGCATCTCCGCGACCCGACGCTCGACCGGGCGGAGGGTCGACGCGGCGCGGCGGATCGAACGGAGCGAGTCGCGCCGGATCGCGAGGTCGGCCGGTCCAGGATCGGGATCGACGGGCTCTCGCGCGCTCGGCCGATCGGTCCCCCGCCGGCGGCGTTCCCGCTCGGCGAGGGTCCGGGCGCGGTGACGGACCACCCCGAACGCGAACGCCTCCAGCCCGGCGACGCTCACCCGTTCGAGCCGCCCGAGACGGGTCCCGAGGACCATCAGGGCGTCCTGGACGACGTCGTCCCGAAGCGAGGGCGCGCCGTCGCTCCGGACGATCCAGGTCGCCGCGCGCCGGACGAACGGCTGCATCCGGACGAGCACGACGCGGGCGGTGAACGGGAGACGCGGCGGACGCGAGCCGGCGTCGGCGCGCCGGGCGTCCCACACCGCGCGGGCGACGACGCGGTCGGTCAGGGGGCGGATCTTCACGGTCTCTGGCTCCGGGGCGAGGGGACGGGGGTCACCCGGAGCCACGCGGTCGGCCCGCGAACCGGCCGGAAAGGGATCGCCGAATTCCTCGACGCGGGGTAGAACGTCGCCGACCGGCGGGAAGAAGGAGCGGGCGACCATGGAGTCGTGCGGGGAGCTCGAGCGCGACGACGCGTTCCAGCGCTGGCTGCCGTTGATCTACGACGACCTCCGGCGGGTCGCGGCCACGTACATGGCGCGCCGGGCCGGGCGGACCCTGCAGCCGACCGCGGTCGTCCACGAGGCGTACCTCCGTCTGGCGAGGATCGAGGACGCGCGCCTGCCGCGGAACCGGGAGCACCTCTTCGCGACGCTCGCGCTCGCGATGCACCAGGTCCTCGCGAGCCAGGCCCGCGCCCGCCACGCGGCCAAGCGCGGCGGCGACGCGCACCGCACCACGCTCGGCGACGCGCAGGAGGCGATCGACGGCCGGCCGATCGATCTGATCGACCTCGTCGACGCGCTCCGCGAGCTGGCCCGGTTGAACGCGATGCACCGCGACGTCGTGGTGCTCCGCTACATCGGCGGGATGACGATCGAGGAGACGGCCCGGGCGCTCGACCGATCGCTGACGACGGTCAAGGACGGGTGGGCCCAGGCGAAGGCGTGGCTCAGGGACCGATTGCGAGGACGGGAGGGGACGAGATGACACCCGAGGAGTACGAGCGGGCGGGGCGGATCTTCCGGGAGGCGCGGTCGCTCGGAGAGGACGAGCGGGCGGCGTTCCTCGACCGCGCGTGCGGCGACGACGCCGCGCTCCGGGCGGCCGTCGAGGCGTGGCTCGCCGCCGACGAGAGCACGGGGGAGCTCGGCGTCGCCCGCGCCGACGCGCGCGCGGACGCGGCGGAGCTCCCCGATCGGATCGGCGAGTTCGAGGTCCTCGGCCTCCTCGGCCGCGGCGGGATGGGACGGGTCTACCTCGCCCGCCAGCGGACGCCGGCGCGGAGGGTCGCCCTCAAGACGCTCGACCCGGAGACGCCGCTGTCGCGCACCTCGATCGCCCGCTTCGAGGCGGAGGCGGAGTACCTGGCGCGCCTGCACCACGACGGCATCGCGCAGGTCTACGCGACCGGCCGCGAGGAGACCGAGCACGGCCGCCTGCCGTACCTCGTCATGGAGTGGGTCGAGGACGGCCGCGCGCTGACCGCGTACGCGGAGGCGGCCGGCCTCGGCCTCGAGGAGCGGCTGTCGCTCTTCCTCCAGCTCTGCGACGCGGTGACGCACGCGCACCGGCGCGGCGTCCTCCATCGCGACCTGAAGCCGAGCAACGTCCTCGTCACCCCGGACGGGCGGCTGAAGGTCCTCGACTTCGGCGTCGCCCGGGCGCTCGAGCCGGCCGCCGCGGCCGCGGGCGACCTGACCCGGCGCGGCGAGGCGATCGGCACGCTGCCGTACATGAGCCCCGAGCAGGCGCAGGGGCGGACCGACGAGATCGACGTCCGGACCGACGTCTACGCGCTCGGCGTGATCCTGTTCGAGCTGGTCGCCGGCCGTCTCCCGTTCGCGCTCCCCGCCGACCGGTACGACGCGGTCGACGTGATCTCGAACGAACTCCCGCCGCGCCTGAACGCCGTCCGCACGGACGTCCCCCGCGACCTCGCCGCCGTCGTCGACGCCGCGCTCGCGAAGGCGAAGGACCGCCGGTACGAGTCGGTCGCCGCGTTCGCCGACGACGTCCGGTGCGTCGTCGAGGGGAAGCCGGTCTCGACCCGCCCGGTCTCGACCTGGGAGCGCGGGGTCTACCTCGTCCGGCGCCGGAAGGCGACCGCGGCCGCGGTGACGTTCCTGGTGCTGGGGCTGGTGGGGACGTCGTCGTTCGGGGTGAGGTCGTGGTTGTTGGATCGAGAGGCGTTCTTCTCGGAGAAGAAGGCCGAGGCGTCCGAGTTGAAGGCCGAGGCGACGGAGCGGGAGAAGGTCGCGCTGGAGGTCGAGCGCGTCTTCGACATCGGCGAGGCGAGGGCCCGCGAGGGGAACTGGACGAAGGCGATGGAGGCGTATGACGAGGCCCTTCGACGCGGACATCCGGATCCGGTCGCGATCCGCCTGGCGCAGGTCGACGCGCTGGAAGGGATGGGGGAGGTCCACGAGGCGCGCCGGATCCTCGACGAGCTCGCCGCACGGCCGGAGTCGGAGCTCGGGGCTCACCGAGCGCGAGTCCTCCTCTACCGGGCCGACCGGACGAAGGTGCCGGAGTCGAGGGTCGTGCCGTTCGAGGACGGCCACCTGATCGACGAGGCGATCGGGCTCGAGACGCTGTCGGCGGCCGACATGGCGTACGCCATGGCTCTGCGGTCGAGGGACGCGGGTCAGCAGATCGCGTTCCTGGAGGCTGCGCTTCGCATCGACTCGCGCCATCGCCGCGCGAACGAAATGATCGCCCCCACGCTCCTCCTGGCGGGACATCCGCGCGACGCGCTCAGGACGGCGAACGAGTTCCGCCGGCTCTACCCGCACGACCCGGCGGCGCAGACGATCCAGCTCGGCGTGCGGACGATCGTCGACGCCGCGCTCCCCGCTCACGCGAGGCGCGACCATCCGGCCGTGCCCGACGAGGTGTTCGTCACGCTGGAGCAGCTCGCTCGAGTCGTCCGGTTCCTGCGCGATGCGTTCGAGTTCCTCGACCACGACCTCCAGGCAGCCGTCTTCGAAACGGAACGGACGAGGGGACTGAAGAGGATGATGGCCATGAAAGAGCTGGTCTTGCTCCTCGCCAGTCCGCACCTTCAGGCTGGCGGCTCGTTCGAGGCGACGTTCCGTGTTCCCCCCCGCCTCTCCGAGACCTGGTTCGGCGCCCTGGGAAGACTCGCGCCCACGATGCTCGGAGGCTCGGGGAGTTCGGAGGCGCTCGAGTTCTTCTCCCGCTCGATGGAGCGAAACGACGACGCCTTCCTCGCGTACTGCGCCGGCATCCATCGCGTGCTCCTGGACCCGGACGATCCGGACAACTGGCGCCCGTTCGCGGCCGCCGCCTCGCGCGAGTCGTGGCTCGACCCGACGAAGACCAGCCTGATCATGGTCATGGTCGCCTCCCTCCGAAGGAAACCGACGGCTCCTCCCGACGAGGCGGTCCGCGCGATCGAGCGCCTCTTCCGCGAGTTCTCCCACGACGAACTCGGTTTCAGGCTCCTCTGGACCGCGGCCCGCACCCGCGGGCAGCGCAACCTGGCCGGCGAGGTGTACCACCGGTGGCGCGCGTCCTTCCCCGACGACCCCGCCCTCGCCGAAGCCGAGGAGTGGGAGCGAACGCACTGAGCGAGACGAACCGCGCCGGCCGACGCGAACGTCGACCGGCGCGGCGTCGCTCTCCGCCCGGCGCGATTCAGTGGATGTCGATCTCGTGCGCCTCGGTGCCGACGAAGATCTCGTTCGCGGGCGGCGTCGCCCCGGCGAGCGGCAGGGCGAACGCCTGCAGCCGGACGGTCTGGTTCACGAACCCGGGCGGGATCGGGAAGTTCATCACCGTCCCGCCGGGGAGGACCGCCGCGCAGCCGAAGCCGCCGCACCGGACGCCGTTGACCAGGAAGATCAGAGAGAACGGGTCGAGCTCGAGCCCCGGCAGGCCGGACGGCGGCGGCGGGGAGCCGGTCGGGTGGACGTTGGCGGCGATCAGCAGCGGGGCGTAGTCGAACGTCCCGTCCGGGCTCTCCACGCGGAGGTCCAGCACGTCGCCCGCGGTCGCGCTCTTGACGGTGGACCCCGGCCCGGTCGTCGGCTGGGCGTTCACGCCGGAGAAGAGCCGCAGGTCTTCGCCGGTGCCGGGGTACGTCACCGGACCGGGGAACAGCGTGTCGTAGACGACGAGGCGGACGTCGTCGGCGAGGCCGGACACGGTCCCGCCGAAGTAGCCGAACCGGAGCTCCAGGCGAATCGACCGCGTCCCCGCGGGGACCGCGACGTCCGCGGATCGCGGAAGGAGTTTCGTCTGATTGTTCCGCTCCGCCGCGGTGACCGGCGGGAGATGGACGAGGCCGCCGGTGCCGCCGACCTGGACGCCGTTCGCGTCCTGGAAGCTCATCCAGACCTCGGCCCAGTCGGCGTCGTTCGTCGCCCCGCCGAGCCACGCACCGACAAACGTCCGGTAGCGCCCGGCGTCGATCGCCGCCGCGTCGGCGCTCACGTCGAACACCTGGGAGAGCCCTCCGTTCCCCGTCCAGTCCTTGAGGACCGCACCCCCCAACCCTTCCGAAGTGGCGAACCCGGAAGATGGGACGTTCGCCCCCGATCCGTACGACAGCACGCCGCAGCTCGCGCCGAGCCCGAACCAGCCCTGCGGATCGTTCGGCGTCAGCGGCGAGCCGGGGAGCGGTCCGGTCTCGAAGCTCCCGTTCACGACGAGGTTCGCGTTCAACGCGACTGGCACGGGAGGAGTCGGTGCCACGAGTCGCGCGCTCACGTTGTCGACGAGCGCACCGGCGTTCCCGCCGAAGTAGTCGAACACGAGGTCGACCACGATGTACGCGGTTCCCGCCGGTACGAGATCGTCCCGCTCCCGCTTCAGGAGCGTGGTCTGGGCGTTCCGATGCGCGGCGCTGACGGGATCGATCTGCTGCGTCGGGACGATCGAACCGAGCGACTCGTCGAGGAACTGGACCTCGAGTCGCACCTGATCCGCGTCCGTGCCGATTCCTCCGAGGTAGGCGATCGATCG
>JAUIEL010000466.1 GCA_030428825.1 bacterium | reverse complement strand
CACGTCGAGCTCCGCCGCGGGCGGGAGCTGGACGGTGACCGGGTACCCCCACGCGGACTGGTCCTCGCCGGGGACCGGGTTCGGGAGCTCGGGCCGGAACGCGAGAGGGACGTTCCGCTCCCCCGCGAACGGGTGGACGATCGGGATGTCGACGTGGAACGGCCCGCGGAGCGACGCGGCGTCGAGGACCGCCGTCCGCTCCTCCAGGGCGAAACCGATCCGGACGACGTTCGGCTCGAGCAGCGGGAGGCGGTGGTAGAAGCTCGCCATCCACCGGTCGATCGCCTCGGGCGCGGCGCGGACGTCGGGCGCGACGACCGACCGCGCGGCGGCGCGGACCCCCTCGACCGAGAACCCCGGGCGCCCGGGGTCCTGCTCGTGCGCGTCCGGCCACCGCTCCTTCTGGTCCGGGTTCCGGTCGAGGTAGAGCGCGTGGAGGCGCGCGCCCTCGGAAAGCTCGGCGTCGAGCGCGACGTCCCGGTACCTCGCCTGCAGCTCGGCCGCGAGCGTGGCGCGGCGAACCCCGTTCAGGTGGTCGAGCGCCCGCCGCGCCGCCTCCGTCGGCGCGCCCTCCGCGTCGTCGTCGCCGAGGAGCCGCTGCGCGATCCCCGGGACGCTCGGGAGGAGCCAGTCGCGCCACCGCTCCTCGAACTCCGCCAGCGGCACGCCGAACTCGCGCTCGAACAGCGCGGGCGCGGCGATGCCGCCGTTCTCCTCGAGCGCCGGCGCGGTCCGGCGGAGCACCCGGTCGGCGATCCCCTCCTCGACGAGAAACTCGAACACGAACGTCGACTTCGACAGGAGCTCGTTCGCCACCTCGCCGATCTCGTCGTGCATCGCGAGCCGGAACGCCGGCGCCTCCCCGCACGCGGCGAGGTGCCGGAGCCACGACCGGTAGCCGACCAGGCCGGCCCGCGCGACGCGGAGCCGCTCCTCGCGCTCGCGGCGGCGCGCCTCGTCGAGCGGGCCGGCGACGCTGCCGGGGCCGGGGGGCGCGCGCTCGAGCCACGCCCAGGTCGGCACGGACGTCCCGAGGAACGAGAGGCAGACCCAGCTCTGGAGCCCGGCCTGGAGGCACGGCTGCGCGTCGGCGAGCGAGAAGGAACGCGCCTCCCCGCCGTCCGACGGGCTCGGGGCGAACGAGGCGTACGAGCAGAGGTACGAGAAGAGGGTCCCCGCGACCTCGCTCTCGAGGCGATCGAGCTGGAGGCTCCGCCGGTCGTCGAGGAGGCAGCCCGACAGCTCGCGGTGCGCGGCGTGCCACTCCGGCGAGATCAGGTCGCGCTCGAGCGCGAGGTCGAGCCCGAGCCCGTACTCCGCGCGGCGGGCGACGGTCACCCACTCCGACCGGCGGACCGGCGGGATCGCGGTCGTGCCGGCGACGACGTGGTGCGCCACCGCGAGCGCCTGGAACGTCGCGACGGCGATGCGGCGGAGGCGCTCCTCGGAGCAGGCGCGATGGATCGTCACCTCTCCGACGCGGGCCGTCCGCGCGCCGGCGCCGCAGACGGCGAGGGCGTACGGGTCGGTGCACGGCTCGATCGTGACGTCGACCGGGAGGCGCCGGGCCGCGACGAACGCGGCGGCGGTCGCGAGGCGGCGGTCGCGGCGGGAGGCGGCGCCGGGCGAACGCCAGCGCCCGTCGACGCGCACCCGCCCGAGCGCCTCGTGCGCGGCGTCGACGGTCGGGTCGAGGGCGACGATCTGGCGGGCGAGCCGCGCGCGGTCGGCGGCGTCGAGCGCGTCGAGGCGTCCGGCGAGCTCGCGCGCCAGCGCCGTGACCGCGCGCCCCTCGGTCGGCATCCGCGGGCGGACCTTCCGCGCCCGGGCGAGCAGGCCGTTGCACTCGCGGGAGAGGCGGGTCGCGTCGGCGGCCGGGAAGTCGAGCGCGAGCATCACTTCGACGAGGCGCACGACCTCGTCCGCCCGCCCGCCCCGGGCGACGCGGGTGGCGAGCTCGGCCAGCCGGTCGTGGACGCGCGCGGGGACGACCTCCGCGCCGATCGAGGCCGCGGCGCACGCCGCGGCCAGCACCAGACGCACTCTCGCCGCCGACCCCGCCATCGCGTCGCTCCGGGACCTCGTCGCACGATGTACGGCGCGGCTCGGCTAAGGTCACGCCTTCCGACCGACCCGCGAGGATCCTCGATGCTCCGGCCCACCCTCTCGCTCGCGTTCCTCCCGGTCCTCCTCGCCGCGTTGGCCCCGCCGGACGTCGTCGCGCAGGGCTCGAAGGCGGACTACGAGCGGGCGGAATCGCTGGCGAGGGCGGCGCGGGAGGCGGCGCGGAGCCGCCGGCCGTACCGCTTCACCGCCGACGGGGACGCGCTCTGGACGATCGACCCGGACGCCGGCCCCGAGGGCGCGATGATCGTCGTCGACGCCGCGACCGGCGAGCGGCGGGAGGCCGAGGCGGCCCTCGAGGACGTCGTCGACCGGATCCGGAAGGCGGAGTGGAACGGCCCCCGCCGCAGCCGCTCGGGCGGCGCGGAGGTGGAGATCCGGTTCGAGAACCGCCTCGACCGGGCGGTCGACCTCTGGTGGCTCGACACGGCCGGCGAGCGGCGGCCGTACGGGTCGATCGAGGCCGGCGCGACGAGGCGGCAGCGAACGTTCCGGAACCACGTCTGGCTGGTGACCGGCCGGGGGGACGAGGAGCTCGGCGTCTATCGCGCGGAGGAGTGGTTCGAGATGGTGGTCGTCGACGGCACGCGGACACGGCGCGGAGAGCGTCCGCCGCCGCCGCCGCGCGGAACCTCGCCCGACGGCCGGTGGCGCGCGTCGATCGTCGAGCACGACCTGGCCGTCCTGGACGTCGCCTCCGGCGAGCGCGTCCGCCTGACGACCGAGGGGGACGAGCGGACGTCGTTCCGCGGGCCGTTCCACTGGTCGCCCGACGGCCGGTGGTTCGTCGCGTTCCGCGAGCGGAAGGTCGAGACGCGCGAGGTCCACTTCGTCGAGTCGTCGCCCGACGACCGGGTGCAGCCGAAGCTCCACTCGATCCCGTACGTGAAGCCGGGCGACCCGCTGCCGGAGGTGACGCCGATCGTGGTCGACGTCGAGGCGCGGACGGCGCTGGCGGTCGCGTCGGAATCGATGGACGACGCGTGGTCGCAGAGCCGGTTCCGCTGGGCGCCCGACGCGAGCCGGTTCACGTTCGTGCACGTCGAGCGCGGCCACCGGGTCATGCGCCTCCTCGCGGTCGACCCGGAGACGCGCGCGGTCTCCGTCCTGATCGAGGAGGCGCCGGAGACGTTCGTCGACTATTCGAACAAGACGTTCGTGCACTTCGTCGAGCCGGCCGGCGAGATCGTCTGGATGTCCGAGCGGTCGGGGTGGAACCATCTCCATCTGTTCGATCGGGACGGGGCGTACGTCCGGCCGCTGACCGAGGGGGAGTGGGTCGTGCGGAGCGTCCTCGACACGGACGACGCGGCGCGGACGCTGACGATCGAGGTGGCGGGGATCGACCCGGACCAGGACCCGTACCACGTCCACGTCGCGCGGGTCGACCTCGACGGGAACCTGACGCGGCTGACCGAGGCGGACGGGACGCACGAGGTCGAGCGGTCGCCCGACGGCCGGTTCCTGCTCGACAACTGGTCGCGCGTCGACCACCCGCCGGTGACCGAGCTGCGCCGCGGCGACGACGGGTCGCTCGTCGCCGTCCTCGACCGCGCGGACGACGCGCCGCGCCGCGCGACCGGCGCCCGTCTGCCGGAGCGGTTCGTGGCGAAGGGGCGCGACGGCGCGACCGACATCTGGGGCGTGATCCACCGGCCGTCGAACCACGACCCGTCGCGGAAGTACCCGGTCGTCGAGCAGATCTACGCCGGCCCGCACGGCCACCACGTCCCGAAGCGGTTCTCCCCCTGGCACGGCGCGCAGTCGATCGCCGAGCTCGGGTTCGTCGTGGTCCAGATCGACGGGATGGGGACGAACGGGAGGTCGAAGGCGTTCCACGACGTCGCCTGGAAGAACCTCGGCGACGCCGGCTTCCCCGACCGCATCGCCTGGATCCGCGCCGCCGCGGAGCACGACCCGTCGATGGACCTGACGCGGGTCGGGATCTACGGCGGCTCGGCCGGCGGCCAGAACGCGCTCCGCGGCCTCCTGATGCACCCGGACTTCTACGAGGTCGGCGTCGCCGATTGCGGCTGCCACGACAACCGCATGGACAAGATCTGGTGGAACGAGGCGTGGATGGGCTTTCCCGTCGGCCCCCACTACGAGGAGCAGTCGAACGTCACCCAGGCCCACCGCCTGCAGGGAAAGCTCCTGCTGATCGTCGGCGAGCTCGACCGGAACGTCGACCCGGCCTCGACGATGCAGGTCGTCGACGCGCTGATCGACGCGGACAAGGACTTCGACCTGCTGGTCATGCCGGGCGTCGGGCACGGCGCGGCGGAGACGCCGTACGGGAGCCGAAGGAGGGCGGACTTCCTGGTGCGGCATCTGCTGGGGGTGGAGCCGCGGTGGGAGTGAGGGGACGAAGGGTCGACGGGGCGCCGTGTACGCTGGTCCCCATGGTGACGAAGGCCGAACTGCTGACGACGCTCCGCGAACACGAGGTCCGGCTTCGGGACCTCGGCGCCCTGCGCCTCGGCATCTTCGGGTCGGTGGCGCGTGACGAAGCCGGTCCCGAGAGCGATATCGACGTCCTCGTCGAACTCGACCGGTGCACCTTCGATCGCTTCATGGACTTGAAGTTGTTCCTCGAGGATCTTCTCGGTCGCCGCGTGGACCTCGTCCTCGCCGACCGGATCAAGCCGGCTCTCCGTGACCGGATCCTCGCCGAGGTCGTCGATGCCGCGTGACGTCGGTGTCGATCACGATCCCGAAGGGTAGAGAGCTGTCCATCCACGGACAGGTTCACGCGGAACGATCGAGGCTCGAGAGTCGCAAACTCGTCGACGGGATCGACCTCAGGTCCCGGAGCGGGCGGTGCCGACCGGATCGTCGGCGATGCCCGGCCTCACGACGGCCCCCTCCCCCACTCCCTCCAGCTTCGCGCCCGGGAGCGCGGCCACCCGGTCGACGCACGAGGCGGACGTGACGCCGAACGGCGTCGTCACGAGGGCCGTCACCCGCAGTCGTTGCCCGGCCACCGGCTCCATCGTCCGGAAGTCGACGACGAACCCCTCGAGCCGGTAGCGCGTCACCGCCGGATTCTCCTCCGAACGGACGTCGTCCGCGACGATCGGACCGGAGACCCGGACCCGGGACGTGACGTCGACGTCGTCCAGCTCGACGGTCAGCGCCTGCGACACGATCTCCGCCTCGTCGATCGACACCGCGACGTCGACGACTCGCCCCTCCCCTTCCTCGGGAGCCCCGAAGATCACCTCGACGTTTGATTCGACCGACGTCACGCCCGACGCGCTCTCCCGGCCTCCCGGGTGCTTCGCCGTGACGCTGACCTTCACGCGATCGCCGGCCACCGGGTCGATCTCGTCCAAGCGACGCGGGACTCGGCGACCGACGCGGGAACAAGAGCTCCAAGGCCCGCTTCGGGGTGGGAGCGGAGCCGTCGAGTTCGGTGAGGAGCGTCCCGACGGCGCCGCGCGAGGTCGAAGGTCAGAGCTTCCCGACGTCGAGCTCGAAGTTCGTCACGCGGTCGTCGGTGTCGGCCTCGATCCAGACGTCGATGTCCGCGTCGAGCAGGATCAGGATCGTGAGGCCGTCGGCCGATGCCGTCGCGCGC
>JAUIEL010000465.1 GCA_030428825.1 bacterium | reverse complement strand
CGGGATCCGGATGTGCTCGATCGACGACCTGATCGCGTACCGCCGCCGGCACGAGCGCCTGATCGAGCGGACCGCCGGCGTGAAGCTCCCGACCGAGCTCGGGGTCGAGTTCGACGTCCACGTCTACCGCTCGCGGATCGACCAGCGGGCGCACCTCGCCCTCACGCTCGGCCTGCCGTCGCCGACGTCGGAGGCGGGCGCGGCGCCGCTCGACGAGCCGGTCCTGGTCCGGGTCCACTCCGAGTGCCTGACCGGCGACCTCCTCGGCTCGATGCTCTGCGACTGCGGGAACCAGCTCCACCTGGCGTTGGCGAGGATCGCCGCCGAGGGGCGGGGCGTCCTCCTCTACATGCGCGACGAGGGGAAGGGGCTCGGCCTGGAGAACAAGCTGAAGGCGCTCGAGCTGCAGCAGACCCAGGGGCTCGACACCGTCGAGGCGAACGAGAAGCTCGGCTTCCCGCCGGACGTCCGGGACTACGGGCTCGGCACCCAGATCCTCCGTCACCTCGGGGTGCGGAAGCTCCACCTCCTCACGAACAACCCCCGCAAGTACCACGGGCTGCGCGGTTACGGGCTGACCATCGTCTCGCGGGTCCCGATCGAGGTCGAGCCGAACCCCAAGAACGAGAAGTACTTGCGGACGAAGGCGAAGAAGCTCGGGCACGTCCTCGACTGGGTGAAGGACGACGACCAGCAGGGGGACGGCTCGTCCTGACCACCTCCGACGCGGTTTCGTGGGAAGGAACCCGGGCCTCCGCCGGTCGAAGGGGGCATGCCGGTGATGGACGCGGTCGTGGACGAACGTGAGCTCGTCGCTCGGGCCCAGGAGGGTTCCGAGGAGGCGTTCACCGAGCTGATCGACCGGTACCACGAACGGATCTACCGGGTCGCCGTGCGCATCGTCCACGACGTCGACGACGCGCAGGAGGTGGTCCAGGAGGTGTTCGTTCGGGCCGTCCAGCACATCGGCCGGTTCGACTTCCGGGCCTCGTTCTACACGTGGCTCGTGTCGATCACCCGGAACGCCGCGTTCGACGCCCTGCGGGGGACGCAGCGCCGGGGGAGGTTCAAGCAGACCGAGGACGGGCTCGATCGATACTCGGCCGACGGCGTCGGCGACCCGGTCGAGGCGTCCCAGGAGAGCGAGACCGCCGTGAAGGTCCGGAAGGCGCTCCTGCGGCTGAAGCCGCGCGACCGCACGCTCATCGTGCTCCGCGAGTACGAGGGGCTCCAGTACGAGGAAATCGCCCGGGTCATGGGCTGCTCGGTCGGGACGATCGAGTCGGGTCTGCACCGGGCACGGAAGCGGCTGAAGACGATCCTGGGCGACGAGCGCCCGTGACGGCGGAGGCCGCGAGGTGACGACGATGGACGAGAAGACGACGGATCGCGTGGAGAGGCTGGTCGGGCTGGAGCTCGACGGGCGGCTCGACGAAGCGGCGCGCCGCGAGCTCGATCGGCTCCTGCGGGACGGCGCCGCCGTCCGGGTCCGCGACGAGATGGTCGGGGTGCGCGAGCTCCTCCGCCGCGCCGAGGCGCCGGCCTTGCCGCCGCTCCTGCGCGACCGGATCGTGGCCCGGGTCGCGGTGGCGCGGGACGAGCGCGCGACGACCCCCCTCCGCCTCGCCGGCGGCGGCACGCTCCGGCTGGTCCAGGCGATCACGGTCGCGGCGGCGATCACGCTCGGCGCCACGGCCTGGGTCACCTCGGGCGGAGCGGTCCGCGCCGACGACCAGCTCGAGCACCCGCGGACGGTCGAGGACGAGCTGCGCGAGCGGACCGACGACGACGGCTCGATCGCGCCGTACCTCGAGTGGCGCTTCCTCGGGGCCGAGCGGTGAAGCTCTGGTTGGCCCTCGCCACGGCGCTCGTCTTCGCGGCCGGCGCGGCCGTGGGGTACGTCGGCGCGCGCGGCGATGGGGCCTCGGGAAAGACCTACCTCGGCATGCTCGCCGACGAGTACGATCTCCGCCCCGACCAGGTCGACCGGATCCGCGCGCTCCTCGAGCGCGAGGAGGAGTCGATCGACCGCATCCTCGACGGGGTCGAGGCGGCGGTGAAGGAGGAGATCCGGCAGGCGCGCGCGCGCACCGAGGAAGACCTGCGCGAAGTGCTGGACGACGCGCAACGCGAGAAGTTCGACGCGGCCCGCGGCCGATAGAGGCCGACACCGCAGGCTCGTTCCAGGGGCGAAGATGGCGAACTACGTCGGGATCGACATGGGGCCGACCCAGGTCCGGATCCTCGAGGCCGAGGGATCGGTCAAGAAGATGAACGTCACGCGGTTCCGCCGCGTCGACATCCGGACCGCGGACGAGGCGCTGGCGTCGTCGTTCCTCACCAAGGAGCACGGCGACCTCGTCGACGAGGCGATGCGCGAGGCGAAGGTCTCGCGCGAGCCGGTCGCGATGTCCTGGAACTCCGACCACACGACCTTCCGCGAACTCGACCTCCCGTTCACCAGCGACGAGCAGATCCGCCGCGTCATCAAGTACGAGGCGGAGTCGCACCTCCTGAACTGCGACATCGACGACGTCGTGGTCAGCTCGTACAAGCTCCGCGAGGAGCGCGAGAAGAGCCACCTCATGGTGATGGCGGTCCGGAAGGACCACCTCCTGAACCGGTTCGAGATCCTCTCGCGCGCCGGCGTCGACCCGCTGATGGTCGACCTCGACGTGATGTCGACGTTCAACGCGATCTCCGGCCTCGGGTACACGGAGGAGAACGGGTCGTTCGTGGTGCTCGACTGCGGGCGCCGGACGACGAACCTCCTGCTCGTGTCGGAGGGGCGGCTCGTCTCCGGGCGCGCCATCCGCCTCGGGTCCGACTCGGTGGCGGCGCGGCTCGCCGCCGACCTCGGCGGGGAGGCGCTGGCGGGCGACGCGGCGCAGCTCCTCGAGGATCGGACCGAAGGCGACCTCGTGGCGCCGGTCGTCCCGACCGAGCCGCCGGAGACCGAGAAGAGCTCCGGCGAGCTGGCGCAGGGGATCGCGGCCGACAAGGTCGGCGACTATTACGGCAAGCTCTCCCGCGAGGTGAAGCGGACGCTCGCGGTCTCCCGCCTCCCCGAGTCGTTCGAGATCGAGAAGATCCTGATCACCGGCCCCGGCAGCCGCCTCGCCGGCTTCGCCGAGGAGGTGGCCGAGAAGCTCGGGATCGACGCGCCGGTCGAGCGCCTCGACTGGCTCGACCGCGTCGAGCACTCGCTGGTCGGCGACGACGCTCAGGTGCTCGAGGACGAGGGGCTGACGTCGCTCGGGCTGGCGTACAAGCTCGCCGGACACGACGCGACGGGGATCGACTTCCGCCAGGAGGAGTGCCGGTACGCCCGGCGGTTCGACCAGGTGAAGGAGCCCGCGATCTACTTCTGCGGCTTCCTCCTCTTCCTCGTCCTCCTCTGGAACCTGTTCGACGTCCGCAGCCTGTCGGTGAAGACGCCGTTCCTGTTCAAGACGAAGAGCGCGGACATCGCCCGGATCCACAAGCCGGCGTTCGACCTCTACCGCGCCGCGATGGGGAAGGACGCCGTCCTCCCCGAGAAGTACCGCGAGCCGTCGAAGCTGTCGATCAACCACATGCGACAGCGAATGCAGATCAAGATCGACGAGCTGAAGTCGCAGCTCGGCCGCGGCGGGGCGATCCCCGAGATGCCGTCGGCGTTGATCATGTGGCGCGACTGCTTCGCCGCGATCCAGAAGCGGATGGACGCGATCGGGAAGCTCCTGCTCGAGGACATGACGATCGTCGTGCGCCAGCAGCAGCAGCCGGTCATCGAGCTGACCGGGAACGTCACGTCGAACGCGGCGCTCGACCAGCTCATCGGCGCGCTGAACGAGATCGAGGGGATCGAGGAGGTCGTGCGCCCGACCACGCGCGCCACGGCCGAGTTCGTGAACTTCAGCGGGCTGAAGGTCGTCTACCCGAAGCGGGAGGAGTACTGATGAAGAACGTCGATCCCGCGAAGGTCGCCATCTGGACGCTCCTCCTCCTCGCCGCCGCGGGCGTCGGGACGCACTACTGGCTGAAGGGGAAGCTCGACCAGGCGTCGAAGGACGTGAAGCTCTCCCTCCAGGGCCTGCGGCAGGTCGCGGAGGCGAAGGCGGAGATCGACGCGCTCCGGACCGAGATGGAGAACGACGAGTACGTCAACGCCAAGGCGAACAACCAGCTCCTGACCTTCTTCGAGAAGATGGCGACGAACGCCGGGCTCCCCCGGCCGAGCGTCGACGCCCCGCGGGACGACACCCCCCGCAGCGGCAAGCAGAAGGGGTTCGAGGACACGTCGTACGAGCTGACCTGGCAGAAGTCCGGCCGGCAGCGGCCGCGCTTCGATCGGGAGCGGGCCGCCAAGTTCGCGTGGTGGATCGAGAACGAGTCGAACCTGCTGAAGGTGACGAGCGTGAAGCTGTCGACCGATCCGCGGCAGTTCGACGACCTCTGGGAGTACCGGCTCTGGGTGACCGAGCGTCGCCCGACGAGCGGCGCCGGAGGGTAGTCCCCTCCGCGGCGGGCGATCGGCGGTTACGCTCGCGCGTTCCGCCGCCGAGGAGGTGCCCCATGCGCGCCGTCGCCCCGCTCGTCCTTTTCGCCCTCGTCCTCACCGCGTGCGAGTCGACGCACCGCGGCCGCCCGACCCGCGACGGGCCTCCGTTCGCCGAGGCGTTCGGGACGCCGGCGGCCCTCCTCGCCGCCGACGACGTCCTCGCGGCGCGCGAGCGGCTCGCGACGGTCCGCCTCCCCGACTCGAAGGAGCACCACGAGGCGCTGGTCGCCGCGGTGACCGGCGCCGACGCGATCGACGCCGAGCGCCTCCTCCTCCTGACGGAGGCGGTCCACGGCTACGAGTTCCTCCGCGGCGAGTCCCAGACGATCGTCATCCGCGGCGACGCCGACGCGGAGGTGTTCGTCGCGCTCGGCGAGGCGGTCCGGGCCGAGGGGCCGCGCGGCAGCCGGCCGTACGCGAAGGTCGTCGACACGCTCCTGATCGAGGGGTGCGCGCGGCTCGACCACGCGGTCTCGCCGAGCGAGGCGGGGCGGCTCCTCTCCCGGACCCGGAGCGCCGAGGCGCTCCGCACGGTCGCCGCGCGGGTGTTGCCGGACGTCGACGACGGCTCGGCCGCCGCGCTGCGCGGCCTCCTCGACGAGGTGACGACCGACGAGGTGAAGCTGGAGCTCGCGTTGAACGAGCTCCTCCCCGCGGGCGGCCTGGAGGGGGAGCGGGCGACGGTCGCCGTCGAGGCGATGGCGTTCGACGGCGCGCGGGGAGAGGTGGTCGAGGCGGTCGCGGAGCGGCGGGCGGCGATCGCCGTCGAGGACTTGGTGCGGTGGATGGACGCGATGGCGTTCGACTCCGGCCGGACCGGCGTGCTCGCGGCGGTCGCGGAGAAGCTCCCGGCCGTCGGCGCGGACGACCTGCGGCGAGCGGTGTCGATGATGGCGTTCGACTCGGGGCGGGAGAAGGCGATCGCGCACCTCGCGCCGCGCCTCGGGGAGGTGTCGTTCGACGAGGCGATCGCGACGGTCGAGGCGTTCTCGTTCGACGCGGGCCGGATCGCGGCGTTCGAGTCGCTCTGCGCCGAGCCGGCGATGCGGGTCCGGGCGCGGGACCTCCCCCGCGCCGTCGGGATCGCCGCGTTCGACGCCGGGCGGGCGGAGATCCTGAGCCGGGTGGCGCCGCGGCTCGTCGACGGCGTCGACGTCGAGACGGCGCGCGAACTGCTCGGGGCGATGGC
>JAUIEL010000464.1 GCA_030428825.1 bacterium | reverse complement strand
CTGATCGAGCTTCTTCGTCCAGAGGATGCGGCTCTGGCTGAACGTCTTGATGTGGTCGAGCCGCGCGGTGTACTCCTTCTTCTCCTTCTCGAGGGAGTCGGAGTAGACGGCCTGGGGCTTCTTGCTCTCCAGGACCTCCTTCGCGTTCTCGACGTCGGCGCGGGCGCCGCCGACCACGCCGAACCACGCGTACGCGCAGCCCGCGGCGGCCGAGCTGAACAGCGCGACCAGGCCGATCGTGGCCATGAACTGGGCCGGCGCCGTCCGCTCCGCCCGGCGGTACTCGGGGGGGAGAAGGTCGATGCGGATCATCGGTTGCCCTCCTTGCGGACGCGCGAGGCGAGTCCGACCGCCACCGCGAGCTGCGGGGCGTTCTCGGTGAGGAGGTCCGCGTCGACGACGTCGCCGTCGACCGCGAGACCGGAAACGGGAGACCAGGAGGTCGTGGTCCGCTCGAACGTCCGCTCGAGCGACTCCTCCAGGCCCGGCGTGCGGGCGCCGCCGCCGGAGAGATAGACGTTCTCGACCCGCTCGCCGTCCTGACGGTCCTCGTAGTAGTCGAGGGAGAGCAGGATCTCGTTCGCCAGCTCGTCGACCGAGTTCGCCAGGGCCTGCGCGACGTCGTCGGCGCGCTCGCCCGGGTTCCGCTTGAGCTGCTCCGCCTCGGCGGACTCGACGCCGAGCCGCTTCGCCACCGCGGTCGCGAAGTCCTCGCCGCCGAGGTAGACCTCGCGGGTGAAGCGCGGCTCGTGGGCCTTCACCACCGTCACGGTCGTCTTCGACGCGCCGATGTCGATCAGCGCCGACACGCGCGCGCCGAGGGCGGTGTCCGGGTTCGAGAGCGAGACCAGCTCGAAGGCGTTGCCGACCGCGAACGGGTCGACGTCGATGAGCGCCGGCTCGAGCCCCGCCTTCCGGAGGAGCTGGACCCGCGACTCGATCACCTCTCGCTTGGCCGCGACCAGGAGGACCTTCATCTCGCCGTCCTTGTCGCCCCCCGACGCGAGCTTCGAGCAGTCGGTCACGACCTCGTCGAGCTCGAACGGGATGTACTTGTCCGCCTCGAAGCGGACGGCCGACTTGAGGTTCGCCTCCGGGACGTCGACCATCGGCATGAACCGGACGATCACGGAGCGTCCGGAGACCGACGTCGCGCAGCGGCGACTCTGGAAGCCGCACGCCCTCAGCAGGTCGGAGAGCGCGTCCGCGGCGTCGGCGCCTTGCGGGATCTCGACTTGCCCGTAACCGGTGCAGAGCAGTTCGTCGCCCTGCTGCGCGAGCTCGACCGCCTTGATCGAGTCCGACCCCACGTCGACACCCAGGAGTGTCTTTCGTCTCGAGAAGAACACCATGGTGACTCCGTCCGCGTGCCACTGGCGCAGGCAGATTGCGCCTCGGATGCGAAGCCTTATCGGCGGGCCGCCGGCCGGGGCTTGAGGCGGAGAACGAATTCCGTGGATCACGCCGGCGGATCGCGGAGCGCGGGTGGGACGTCCCGAGACGGGCGATCGGGCGATCCGACGGCCCGGAGCCCGGGCGCGAGGAGGGAGGGGAGGAGGGGGAGGCCGGGGGCGGAGCGCGCCGGGCGGGCGGGCTCCCGGGAGGCTACATCTCGCCGAACCCGCCCTCGATGAGGGCCGCGACGTCCTCGACCAGCGACTCGGCGTCGTCGCCGTCGGCCCGGAGGGAGACCTCGGTCCCCTGGGCCGCGCAGAGGGTCATGAGCTGCATGATCGACCGGCCGTCGACCTCCCGCCCGTCCACGCCGACGGCGAGGGCGGCCCGGTGCCGGTGCGCCGCCTCGGCGATCATCGCGATCGGCCGGGCGTGGAGGCCCTGCCGGTTCGGGATCACGACCTGGCGCGTCACCTGGCCCACGGCGGGGGGCGGAGCTACTCGCCCAGCTCCTTGAAGAGGCCGGCCGCGTCCTTGCTGGTCTTCGTGGTCCGCAGGAACCGGCCGAAGTCGGGGTGGCGGACGACCGAGGAGAGCCAGCGGAGGATCTGCAGGTGGTTCTCGGCCTGGGAGGCGGGCGAGATCAGCAGGATGAACAGGTCGCACGGCTCGCCGTCGACCGCGTCGTACTCGATCGGGGTGGGGGCGACCCCCACCGCCGTGATCGTCTCGGTGACCGCGTCGTTCTTGACGTGCGGGATGGCGATCCCGGCCCCGATGCCCGTGCTGCCGATCTTCTCCCGCTCGCGCAGCGCGGACAGCAGCGAATCCCGCACGTCGGGCTCGATCCGCCCGGCGTCGACCGTCAGCTCGAGCAGCTCGGAGAGGACGGCGTCCTTCTCGGTCGCCTCGAGTCCGACGCGGATGGTGTCGGATCGGAACAGCTTCCAGAAGTCGCTCACTTGTTGAGCTCCTCGTCGATGATGTCCTCGTACGAGAGGTCCGCGTCGTCCGGAGAGTCGTCGCCGCCCTCGGGCGGCGGCGGCGGCGGCGAGTTCTCCCCCGCCATGCTCTCGCCCTTGTGGTCCTTCCGGCGGCCGGCGAGCTTCCGGAGCTGCTGCTCGACCTTGTCGATCACCAGGTCGACCGCGGCGCGCGGCTCCGCGTGCTTCTCGCGACCGATGACGCGCTCGCCCCGCTGACCGCTGACGAGCATCTCGACGGTGAAGTCGTCGTGCTCCTTGTCGACGACGATCTCGACGCGCACCTCGTGGTGCAGGTACTTCGTGACCTTCGCCGCCTTCTCCCGGGCGTACTCCTCGACCTCACGCTCCACGTGGACGTGACGGCTCGTGATCTCGACGTTCAAGATGACTCCCGCGAACGCTGGGACGATGCGACGGACGAGTGTTCGAAACGCGGGAAGTGCAATTGAATTCCCGGTTTGCGACCGATCAGAAAGGAAGGCGCGGAGGGTGTCAATAATCGACCCGCCACAAAAACAGCGCGTGGGCCGGCAGCGCCGCCGGCGCCTCCCGACGGTCGCGGGCGGCCAGGATCCGCGCCGCCTCGGAGGCGTCGTCCCGCCCCGTCCCGACGCGCAGCAGACACCCGGCGATCGAGCGGACCATGTGCTGCAGGAACCCGTTCGACGTGGCGAAGATCCGGAACCCGCCCGGGATCCGCACGACGCGGAGCGCATGCATCGTCCGGACCGTGTCGAGGTCGGGAGGCGCCTCGGTCGCGAAGGAGCGGAAGTCGTGACGTCCGACGAGGTGCGCGGCCGCCTTCCGCATCGCCGCGAGGTCCGGCGGACGCCGGAGGTGCAGCGCCCGACGGCGGCGGAGAGGGTCGCGGTGCGGGTCGACGTACGCCTGGTAGAAGTACGTCTTCCGGACGGCCGAGTAGCGGGCGTGGAAGTCGGCCGGGGCGTCCGTCGCGGCCCGGACGGCGACGTCGTCCGGCAGGTTCGCGTTCAGCGCCCGCACCAGCGTCTCGGCCGGCAGGCCGCAGGCGGTGCGGAAGTGGCAGACCTGGCCGATCGCGTGAACGCCCGCGTCGGTCCGCCCCGAGCCGTGGACCGGGCTCCGGACGCGGGTGACCGCCTGGATCGCCGCCTCCACCGCTCCCTGGACCGTCGGTCGATCCGGCTGGCGCTGCCACCCCTGGTACGCGGCCCCGTCGTAGGCGAGGACCAGCTTGACCGTCCGCTCCATCGGCGCGCGGCTCCAGGGGAAGGGGGGACGGGGAGCGGGCGGCTCAGTACTCCCGCCGCTGCCGCGACGACGGGATGTTCATCATCTTGCGGTACTTCGTGACCGTCCGCCGCGCGATGTCGAGGCCGAGGGTCTTCAGCTCGCGGACGATGTCCTCGTCGGAGAGCGGCTTCGCCTTGTCCTCGGCGTCGATGATCTCCTTCACCTTCTGGCGGACGGAGTCGCGCGACTCGAGCCCCGAAGCCTCGCCCCCGGGCGCGGCGCCGGTGAAGAAGTGCTTCAACGGGAAGACGCCGCGCGGGGTCTGCATCCACTTGTCCGAGATCGCGCGGCTGACCGTCGACACGTGGAGGCCGAGCTGGTCCGCGACGTCGCGCATCTTCAGGGGCCGCAGCCCGCCGTGCTCGAGGAACTCGCGCTGGTGCTCGACGATCTCGACCGCCACGCGGAGGAGGGTGTTCTTCCGCTGCTCGATCGCCTCGATCAGGAACCGGGCGCGGTCGAGCTTCCCCTTCAGCTCGCGGCGCGCCTTCCCCTTCAGCCCCCCCTCCCGCGACAGCGAGACGTACGCCGGGCTGATGCTCACGGTCGGGTAGTAATCGTCCTCGAGCCGGACCTCCCACTGGTCCTCGACCTTCTCGACCACGACGTCCGGCCGGACGGGGACGACAACGTCGCGCCGGAAGAGCCGCCCCGGCGGCGGGGAGAGGATCGAACGGAGGTCGTCCATCGCGACCTTGACCGCCTCGACGTCGACCTCCGCCTCGCGGGCGATCTTCGGCAGGCGGTTCTCCTGCCAGTCCTCGAGGTGGTCGGCGACGATCTTCCGGTGGAGCGGGAACCGCGGGTGCCCCTCGTCGAGCTGCATCAGGAAGCACTCGCGGATGTCCTTCGCGCCGACCCCGATCGGGTCGAGCGTCTTCAGGAACCGCAGCGCCTTCTTCGCCTCGTCGACGGTGAACGTCTCGTCGTGCGGGATCAGGAGCTCCTCGACCGGCTCGCGCAGGAATCCGTTCTCGTCGAGGTGCTGCACCAGGATCTCGGCGAAGCCGCGCACGCCCGCCGGGAGGTTCGCGAACGAGATCTGGTCGAGGAGGTGGTCCTGCAGCGTCCCCGGCCCGGACGGGGCGTTCGCCATCGCCTCCATCTTGGCGTCGCGCTCGCCGTCGGCGCGCGCGCGCGGGCGCATCATCTCCTGCGTGCCGCTGTACTTCTCGAGGTTCTCCGCGACCTGCTCGGAGACCTCCTGCCCGGGGAGCTCCTTGCCGTTGCCGACCGCCGTCTCCTCGGAGCGCGCCGGCTCGACCTCGATCGTCTCGTTCTCCGCGCACTCCTGCTGGATCAGCTCGATCAGCTCGTGCGCGGGGAGCTGGAGGATCTCGATCCGCTGGATGAGCTGCGGCGAGAGCCGGAGCTGCATCTCCGGGCGCTGGCTGAGCGAGAGGTCGAGGCGCATCCCGTCAGCCCTCGGATTCCATCGCGCGGCGCCCGGTCAGCGCGTCGGCGAGGACGGACGCGTTCGCGTACTCGATCGACGAGCCGCTGGGGAGCCCGCGCGCGATCCGCGTCACCGGCACCCCGGTCGGCTGGAGCGCCCGCGCGACGACGAGCGCGGTGCCGTCCCCCTCGAAGTCGGCGTCGACGCCGAGGATCACCTCGCGGACCCCGTCCTCGCGCACGCGCTTCACGAGCCGCTCGATCGTCAGGTGCTCCGGCGCGATCCCCTCGATCGGGTTCACCGACCCGCCGAGGACGTGGTAGACGCCGCGGAACCCCGCCGCCTCGAACGCCTCCTGGTCGCGCGGCTGCTCGATCACCATCACCGTCGAGCGGTCCCGCTCGGCGTCCGCGCAGATCGGGCAGGGATCGACCGCCGCCATCCCGCAGCAGCGCCGGCAGGTCTTCACCTCCTTCTTGACGTCCCGGATCGCCAGCGCGAGGCGGAGGGCGTCCTCCGGGCGCGAGCGGAGGACGTGGAACGCCAGCCGTTCGGCCGTCCGGCGCCCGATGCCGGGCATCCGGGCGAACTCGCGGATCAGCGCTTCGATCGGTTCGGGGAACGCCATGCGACGGTGCGGAGCCTCCGGGGGTCGACCCCGAAGTCTACCCGCGCCGAGACGAG
>JAUIEL010000463.1 GCA_030428825.1 bacterium | reverse complement strand
GAGAGCCAGGCGGGGAGCGGGTCGAGCGTGAAGGAGTCGGCGGTCTCCTCGGTCACCGCGACGCCGCCCGCGACCTTCCCGGTGACGACGTCGACCGCCAGGACGAACACCCTCGAGATCGGCACCGGCCCGTCGAAGGAGACCTCCATCTCGACCGGGACCGTGAGGTCGCCGGCCGTCGTCTCGACCGTCAGCGAGGCGGCGTACGCCCCGGGCGCCAGGCCGGCCTTCTCCACCCGGACGTCGAGGACGCAGGGGGACGTCCCCGTCGTCTGGACCGGGATCAGCCACGGCGCGTCGGCGGTGACGGCGGTGACGGCGATGGGGCCGCCGCCGCCCCGGTTCACGAGCGCGAGCGGCCGGTCGGACTGGTGGCCGGCGAACCGGAGCGGGACCTCGTGGAGGAACGGCTCCGCCGGCCCCGTGGCGTTCCCGAGCGCCACGTCGAGCGCCCCCGCGACGTCCAGCCGCCCGACCCCGAACTGCGGGTCCGGCCCCGGCTCGCCGAGGTCGACCGCCGCCGCCGCCAGCACCGCCCGGACGAGCGGCTCCGGCAGGTCGGGGACGGCGGCGCGGACCAGGAACGCCGCCGCCGCGACGTGCGGCGCGGCCATCGACGTCCCGGACTTCTGCGCGTACGTCGGCCCGAGCTGCGGGTGGACGATCGTCGACACGATCCCGTCGAGGTGCCCGTTCTGGTCGAGGTCCTTCAGCTTCTCTCCGCCGGGGGCGCAGAGGTCGACGTGGACGCCGGTCGACGAGTAGTCGGCGAGGTCGTCGAGGACGTTCGTGGCCGTCACCGCCACGACCTCGGGGTAGGCGGCCGGGTAGTACGGCTTGGTCGTCCCGGCGTTCCCGGCCGCCGCGATCACGATCACGCCCGCGTCGACCGCGTCCCGGATCGCCTGGTGCAGGATCTCCGACGGGTTCGGCCCGCCGAGGCTCATGTTGATCACGTCGGCCGTGACCGGCGGGAGCTTCCCGGAGACGTTCGGGAGGCCGGCCGCGTACAGGACCCCCTGCGCGATGTCGAAGTCGGTCCCGCCGAGGACCCCGAGCACGCGGACCGGCAGGACCTTCACGTCGGGGACCGCGCCGGCGACGCCGACGCCGTTGTCGAACCCGGCCGCGATGGTGCCGATCACGTGCGTCCCGTGCGTGCCGAGCGAGAGGAACTCGTCGCGCGGGTCGCCGTCGATGCCGTTGCCGTCCCCCGCGTTCCACGGCTCGTCGACGAAGTCGTACCCCGCGTGGAGCCGCCCCGCGAGGTCGGGGTGCTCGGCCCGTACGCCGGTGTCGAGGACCGCGACGCACCGCGACGCGTCGCCCGTCGTCACCGCCCACGCCTCCTCCATCCGGCAGCGAGGGAAGTCCCACTGCTCGGGGTACATCGCGTCGCTCGGCGGCGCGAACGACGTGCGGACGTGGTTCGGCTGCGCCTCGACCACCCGGTCGAGAGCGCGCGCCCGCGTCACCAGGCCGGCCGTGCGGCGCGCGCTCCCCGGCGAGCCGAGGGCGTGCGGCATCGCGTCGGGCGAGCGGAGGCGGACCCAGCCGTTCGGGGCGCGGCCGACGATCGCCGCGCCGAGGGCGGCCGCGACGGCCGCCGCGTCGTCGCCCGGGGCGAGGCGGACGAGGACCTCGCCGTCCGCGAACGACTGGGACGACGCGTCGGCGCCCGGCAGCCAGGAGCCGTCGCCGAGGGTCAGCGAGCCGCTGACGGTGGCGTGGCCCGGGTCCTCGACGACGAGGCCGCCGGCGAGCGTCGCGTGGGAGAGCTCCACGCGGACCTTCACCTTCTCCTTCCCGGCCCCGCCGGGCGCGACCTCGAGGACGTACGTCCCGGTCTCGGGGAGCGGCACGGGTCCGATCTCGAGGCGGCGCCCGTCGGAGAGCGGGAGGACGAGGCCGGTCAGGTCGAGGCTCTCACCGGACGGCGCGCGCAGCACCGGCGAGGCGAGCGACGGGCCCTTCCCCTTCGCCGCGATCACCGCCGTCGCCGTGGCGCCGGCCCGCGCGAGGAACGGCACGTCGACGGCGGCCTCGCTCGCGAGCGCGAGCTTCGCCTTCACCGTCGACGGCAGGAACTCCTCGATCGTCAGCTCGTACGACCCGAGCTTCCCGCCGTTCCCGACGACGACCGCCTCGATCGGCCCGGCGGTCGCGACCGGGACCCGCTTCAGCTTGTGCCACTTCCCGTGGCCTCCGACCTTCGTCCGCGCCTTCGGGACGGCGATCGGCTCGCCGCCGACCGTGAGGACGACGCGGGGCCGGACCTTCTCTCCGGGGAGCGCCGCCGCCCGGACCGTGACGCGCGCCCCCTCGAGGGTCGAGAACGCGACCCGGTCCTCGTCCGAGACGAACGCGACCTTCCCCTGGAACCGCTCGCCGGCGGCGAGGACGGCGTCCTGCGCGCCCCCCTCCTCGACCGCGACGCCGAGCAGCAGCACGACCGCGAGAGTGACCGAGGTCTGGTTCAAGTTCCGCTCCCCGACGACGCTGAGACACCCCGACGCGTTCCGCCATCGGGGAGCCATGCATCGGGATCCGCGTCCCGGCGTCTTGAGGAGCCGGTTCGGAGATTTGGACGGGGGGAGAGATCGACGCCGACGGGCGCCTCGAGACGCGAACGGGGCCGAGCGGATCGGCGTCCGCCCGGCCCCGTCGCGGGGTGCCGTCCTCGTCCGTCAGTAGGTGAACGGCACGATGATGTCGTCGAAGATCGGCGTGAGCTGCGTGCTCGTGTTCGCCTCCACCTCGGCCTCGAACTGCAGGAACGGCGTGTTCGGGGTCTGGTTGAGCGCGTGGTTCGTCGACGCCATCTCCTGCGGGGTGACCCACGCGGTCGCGTCGAGCCCCTCGAGACCGCCGGAGACCGACGAGCGGAAGCGGATGTCGAACGTCGTCCCGTCCGGGATCGAATCGAGCGGCGGGTCGAAGATCGGCGTCAGGAACGTCGGGTTCGTGATCGCCGCCGGCCCGTCGCCCGGCTGGACCCGGACGAACGGCGACCGCAGGTACGACTCGCGCTTCACGTAGTTGAAGACCATGAAGTAGCGCGAGTTGTCCCCGTAGTTGTTGCCGCTCGGGTTCCCCGCCGCGCCGGTCGCGACCTGGTCGATCGTCGGGGCGTTCGGTCCCTGATCGGCGCAGCCGGCCGGGGGCGTCTGCGGGTTCTGCGGCGGCTTCAGGCAGCGGCAGGTGAGCCCCGGCGGCGCGGGCGCCGGACCGGCCGCGTTCACGATCGAGTCCGGGTCGAGCGGCGGGCCGCCGTTGCCGGCCTGACCGTCCATCGCCGGACCGAACGAGATGAGGCAGTTGTTGGCGCACCCGCCCGAGCCGCTGAAGCAGCACGACAGGCAGCCGGTCCCGATCGTGAAGACGCGGAACCGCGGGATCGCCGACGAGAGGACGCCGACCGCGAACGTGAAGCCGTTCGAGGTCGCCGGCGGGTTCTCCGCGTCGACCACGCGGACGCGATACTCGAGCAGGAGGCTCTCCGGCCGGTTGTCGCCGTTCTTGCCGCCCCAGGTCTGCGCCTGGCCGGAGAACTGCGGGCCCGAGAACGTCGCGACGTCGAGGGCGCCGTTGTTGTAGGCGAACGGGTGGTCGAACGGCACGTCCGGGATCGGGTGGTAGTTGTTCTGCGTCCCGACCGGCTTGAACATCAGCGAGTTCGAGATCGTGAACGCGTTCCCGGTGTACGAGCCGCCGCCGTTGTCGGTCCCGACGACGAGCTGGCGCTCGTGCGTGATGCCGCTCGTCTTCTCGACCGCGTTGTAGTTGCTCTCGAAGACCGCGGTCAGGCCGCTGTTCGGGTGCCCGGGGATGCCGCCGCCCTGGCGGGTGTCCGGGATGAACGCGGTGTGGCCGGCGTGGATCGAGATGTCCGGCAGGACGGTGTCGGTCACGAACCCGCCGATCGGCGCGTACGCGATGTGGTACAGGTCGAGGTTCGTCCCGGCCAGCGACTCCCAGTCCGGCGACGCGTCGACGGCCCGGTAGACGTGCTGCAGCTTCGCGCCGCCGAGGACGGCGAAGCCGCCGATCGGCGTCGACGTCCCGAACGGGAACGGGTTGAGCTGGGTCGCGTCGCCGTTGATGTCGAGCGGCGGGTTGAAGTCGTCGTGCACCTTCGTGAAGAACTGGACCGGCGCGCCCGAGAGGAACCCGTTCGTGAACAGGTTCAGGTCGGCGATCCGCGGCCCGTAGAGGTTCACGCCGTTGCCGCAGATGCTCTCCGGGACGTCGCGGAACGCGATGCCGGTGTTCCCGAGGCTGTCGAACCCCGTGGTCGGGCGGCCGAGGAACCGCTGGGCGATCGCGCCCGCGTTCGGCAGCGCCGCGTCGCCGGCCGTCGTGAAGGCGAACGAGAAGTCGATGAACGGCTCGGACGGGGAGAGGAACGACACGGGGAAGCCGAGCGGCTGGCCGCCGAGGTCGGTCACCCCGCGGTGCCCTTCGCCCTCGAACTCCTCGAACCCGGCGACGCCGAGCAGCCCCGCCAGGACGTCGGGGGTCGGGACGACCTTGATGTGCATCCGGAGCGACTTCGACGCCTTGCCGAACCCGACCGGCCGATCGGTCCCGGCGAGCGGGCCGAACTGGATCTCGCGGTACGGCTTGAAGGTCATCGCCTTGCCGCCGTTCGAGGCGTCGACGGCCCCGACGAAGTTGATCCCGAAGTTGTCGATCTGCGGGTTGTCCGACACGAAGAAGGTCTCGTACGGCCGGAACGACTCGAGCAGCATCGGCTCGCTGAACCGGAACGTGAACGTCGAGAGCGAGTCGACCGGCGAGTTCACGTCGATGACGTTCCCCATCCGGTCGCGGACCTCGACGAAGTTCAGCAGCTCGGTGTTGTTCGAGAGCTCCGGGTTGTCCGGGTCGTACACCGCGAGGTCGATCGGGTTGTTCAGGTCCGGCTCGAAGTACTCGGCGCGGACGAGCTGGAAGTCCTCGCCGACCGCCGGCGGGATGACGATGGTGGTCGCCAGCAGGATGTCGTTCCGGAAGAACCCGCCGCCGAGCGGCACGACCGTGTTCTTCAGGATGACGTGCTCTTCGCGGTTCGGGCCCTCGGCGCGCAGCCGGAGGACGCCGCCCGCCCACTCGCCGTCGCCGTTCTTCGCCTCGTCGTTGAACTCCTCGGTCAGCACCAGGCTGATGAAGTCCGGACCGAGGACGTCCCCGAGGGAGGGGTTCGCGAAGTTCGGGTCGTACGTGTGGTCGAACGCCAGCTCGCGCACGAGGCGCGGCGCCGACTCGTCCGGCAGGAAGCCGCCGTAGCTCTTCGATCCGACGCCGACGTCGGTCTGGTCGAAGAAGTCGAGGACCTGGTTCCCCGGGTTGAAGCCGACCGGCTCGCCGCCGGCGTCGACCGAAGCGAGGAGGTCCTTCCGCGGCTGGTAGGTCGACCCGGTCTGGCTGCGGAGCGGGTTCGTCCCGGTCCCGAAGATCACCAGCTCGCCCGCGCCGAACAGGTCGGCGGTCGGGTTCCCGGCCGCGTCGAACGAGACCGGACCGGCCGGCATGCCGACCTGGTCGCCGAACGCCGGGCTGAGGATCAGGTCCTTGCCGTCGGCGAACACCTCGAACGCGACGAAGTCGCCGTTCACCTCGACCTGGACCGGACTCTCCGCGGTCAGGAGACCGTCCTCGTCGAGCTTCATCGACTCGAGGTCGACCTTCTTGGTGAAGTGGAGCACGAGGACCGCGTTTCGCGGGACGACCGGCG
>JAUIEL010000462.1 GCA_030428825.1 bacterium | reverse complement strand
ACGGCCCGCCGTCCTCGGGGCAGAAGACGTCGCAGTTGCCGCACTCGTTGCAGAAGTCGGCGAAGTTCCCGATCTGGTGCTTCTTCTCGACCGCGAGCGTCCCGGCGATCCGGGCGACGAGGCCGGCCCCGTCGCGGCGGACGAGGACGACCGGGGCCTCGAACGGCGGGACGACGAACGTGAAGTTGGCGTCGTTCGGGCAGACCGGGACGCACTTGTCGCACGTGATGCAGTCGAACAGCTCGAGCTGCGAGCCGATCTTCCGCGGCGGCTTCGCGGTCGCCGCGCGCGCGTAGCGCGGGTCGGCGGTGGCGCGCGGCACGAGGTCGGCCGTGTTCTCCAGCCGCGCCCGGTCGAGCGGCCGCCCGTCGGCGGCGTCGGGGTCGTCGGCGAACGCGCGGCGGACGAACCCGTCGATCGTCGTCGCGCCGACCGCGCGCATGCGGGACGCCAGCTCGTCGAGGTAGCCGCTCGCGCGGGCGTAGCCGCCGGGCTTCAGCAGGTCGGAGCAGACGGTCACCGGTCGGAGGCCGAGGGCGACGGCGTCGGGGAGGTTCCGCCGGTCGACCCCGGCCGCGAACGAGATCGGCCAGCGGTCCCCGAACGCCTCGCGGAACCGCGCCACGAGCTGCAGCGCCAGGACGTGGAGGGGCGGCCCGGAGAGGTACATCGCCTCCTCCGTCGACGGGAAGAAGTCGCGGTGGTTCCGGACGAGGAGGGTGTTGCTGAACTTCGCGCCGAACCCGAGCCCGAGCTCGTCGGCGCGCGCCCCGAGCCGCTCGCAGATCTCGACCGCCTGCGGCCAGGTCGTGTCCTTCTCGAACGCGTCGTCGGGGATCTCGATCTCGTCGTGGCCGAGCGTCGTGTGGACGAGCCGGCGGACCGCGTCGCGCCCGAGGAGGGTCGGGTTGAACTTCACGATGCAGTGCAGGCCGTTCCGCTCGTAGAGGAAGCGGATGATCGCCTCGATCTCGTGGGGGGGGCAGCCGTGGAACGTGGAGAGGGTGAGCGTCTCCGAGAGGCGGGTCGTGAACTCGACGTCGCGGAGCGCCGCCCACGGCGCCGGGATCTCGCGCCGGAGGCGGTCGACGACGGCGGAGGCGTCCTTCATCCCCTCGACGAACCGCTGGACCTTCTCCCCTCGGATCCCGGCGAGGTCGTACCCCACGCTCATGTCGAACACGGTGCGCGCGTCGTCGTCCGCGACCGGGACGGCGCCGCTCGCGCGGAGGAGCTCGATCAGCATCGACCCCTTCACGTACTCCTCGAGCGACTCGTCGACCTTCAGCTCCTGCGACCACTCGACGTTGTATCCGACCGTCTGCATGTCGATGCACGGGCGCGGGATCGTCAGCGCGTCGTCGACCTGGACCGTCTTCAGCTCGAGGATCCGCGCCCCGCCGAGCCACGAGAGGACGAGGTTCTGCGCCAACTGCGACTGCGGCCCCGCGGCCGGCCCGAACGGAGTGGAGGCGCGCCGGTCGTGGAACGGCACCGACAGGTCGAGGCCGTCGGCGCCGGTCCACCACCTGGCGCGCGGGAGGTCGAAGATCGAGTCCCGCTCCTCGAGCTCGCGGAACATCCGCGTGACGAGGACGGGGAACGGAGCGGGGCGGAGATCGACCATCGCTTCCTCGGCGGGGCGGGCGCGGGGCGAGCATAGCAGTCCGCGACGATCGGGGCGGGAGCGCGATCGACGTCCGGGGCGGCGGGACATACGCTCGTCGGCGGTTCCGAACGACGAGCGGGGAGCAGCCATGAGTCGATCGATCATCCACCGGCGCCGGACGCCCGCCGGGGCGGCGCCCGGCGCGTTCGTCACGCCGTCGGAGGGGCCGCCGCCGGTCCTCCGCGTGGTGCGGTCCGACGGCGAGTCGGTCGTCGAGGAGACGCCGGCCGGCGCGCGCGAGGCGTTCGACCTGGTCGCGGCGGGCGGCGTCACCTGGCTCGACCTCCAGGGGATCGGCGACGGCGCGCTCCTCGCCGAGCTCGGAGGGCTCCTCGGCCTGCACCGGCTCGCGGTGGCGGACGTCGCGAACGCCGGACAGCGGCCGAAGGTCGAGGACTACGGCGACGTGCTGTTCGTCGTGATCCGGATGGTGACCGCGGACGGGGCGGACCGGTCGGCGGGCCACGACCGGTGGGAGCAGGTGAGTCTCTTCCTCGGGCGAGGGTGGGTGCTGACGGTGCAGGAGGCGCCCGGCGACTGCCTCGATCCGGTCCGGCGCCGGCTCCGAGAACCGTCGCGCTCGATCCGCCGGGAGGGGGCGGACTACCTCGCCTGCATGCTGCTCGACGCGATCGTCGACGGGTACTTCCCGCACCTCGAGCGGATCGGCGAGCGGCTCGAGGAGCTCGAGGTCGAGGTCGTCGAGGCGCCGGACGAGACGACGCTGGCGGAGGTGTATCGGATGCGCCGCGAGCTGATGACCTCTCGCCGCGCGGCGTGGCCGCTGCGCGAGACGTACTCCCAGCTCCTGCGCGACGGCCACCCGCTCCTCACGAGCACGACCCAGCCGTACCTCCGCGACACGGCGGATCACGTCTTCCAGGTCGTCGACGTGATCGAGACGTACCGCGAGCTCGCGGCGAGCTTCGTCGACGTCTACCTCTCGAGCCTCGCGAACCGCACGAACGAGGTGATGCGCGTGCTGACCGTGCTCGCGAGCATCTTCGTCCCGCTCACGTTCCTCGCCGGGGTGTACGGGATGAACTTCGACACGCGCGCGCCGCTGAACATGCCGGAGCTCCGGTGGGAGTACGGCTACCTCGCGTTCTGGGGGATCGGCCTCGCCCTCGCCGCGACGATGCTCCTCGCGTTCCGCCGGCTCGGCTGGCTCGGCGGCCCGCGCCGGTCCCGGTCCGGGAAGCGGAGGGAGGCGCCCCGTTGACAGGTGGACCCGCCGTGATGTCCTGAACACGGCGTCGGGCGCGCCTCCTCCGTGCGGCCGCGGCGACGGCCGGCTTCTCGGTCGAGGTCGACTGACGCGCGACGCGGCGGCCGCGTCGCGCGCGGTTCACTCGTCGTCGGGGCGGTCCTCGCCGACCATCAGCGAGGTGAGGAGCCGGTTGAACCGCTGCGGGTCCTCCGGCGCCGTCCCCTCGGCGAGCTGCGCCTGTCCGAACAGGAGCTCGCAGTAGTCGCCGAACCGTCCGGCGCTCCCGTCGCGGAGCGCGTCGAGCCGCTTCACCAGCGGGTGGCTCGCGTTCAGCTCGAGGATCCGCTTCGACTCCGGCACCTCGCGGTCCATCCCGCGCAGCAGCCGGGCCATGTGCGGCGAGAGGTCCTGTTCGCCGGTCACGAGGACGGCCGGGCTCTCCTTCAGGCGGCTCGAGAAGCGGACCTCCGCCACCTGCTCGCCGAGGCGCTCCTTCACCGCGTCGAGGAGCGGCTTCAGCTCCTTCGCCTTCTCGTCGCGGGCCGCCTTCTCCTCGTCGTCGCCGAGGTCGACGTCCCCCTTGTCGATCGCCTTCAGCGGCTTGCCGTCGAACTCGGTCAGCCGCTGCATCGCGAACTCGTCGACCGGGTCGGTCAGGAGGAGGACCTCGTAGCCGCGCGCGGCGAACGCCTCGAGGTGCGGCGACCGGCGGAGCGTGTCGAGGTCCGGCCCGGCGAGCCAGTAGACCTCCTCCTGGCCGTCCGGCATCGCCTCGATCACCTCGTCGAGCGTGACGAGGCCGTCCCCGCGCGTCGACCGGAAGAGGCAGACCTCGGCGATCTTGAACTTCGTCTCGTCGTCCTCGCCGTACATCCCCTCCTTGATCAGCGGCCCGAACTCGCCCCACGTCTTCGCGTACGCGTCGCGGTCGTCGTCCAGCCACTTCTTGAACGTCTCGAGCGTCTTCGTGACGAGGCGGCGGCGGATCGGCGCCATCTGCCGCGTGTGCTGCAGCGTCTCGCGGGAGACGTTCAGCGGGAGGTCGGACGAGTCGACGAGGCCGCGCACGAACCGGAGCCACGGCGGCAGGAGCTCGTCGCAGTCGTCCATGATGAACACGCGCTTGACGTAGAGCGACAGCTTCGACTTCCCCCGGTCCCCCTCGAGGAACGCGAGCGGCCGGTGCGACGGGACGTACAGGAGCGCGGTGTACTCGAGCGTCCCCTCCGCCCGGAAGTGGATCGTGCGCCCCGGCGGCTCCCAGTCGTGCGCGAGCTGCTTGTAGAACTCGGCGTGCTCCTCGTCGGTCACCTCGGACGGCGTCCGCGTCCAGAGCGGCTTCATCGAGTTGAGCGTCTCGGTCTTCACGACCGTCTTCTTGTCGTCCCCCTCCCCCTCCTCGCGCTCGACGTCCATCCGGATCGGCCACTGGACGAAGTCGGAGTACTTCTTCACCAGCCCGCGCAGCGCCCACTCGGCGGTCAGCTCGGGCATCTCCTCCCCTTCCTCTCCCCGCTCCTTCAGGTGGAGGGTGATGCGGGTGCCGCGCGGCGCCCGCTCGATCGTCTCGAGCTCGAACGCGCCGCCGCCGGTCGACGTCCAGCGCACCCCTTCGCCGGCCGGGAGGTCGGCGCGGCGGGTCTCGACGGTGACGCGGTCGGCGACCATGAACGCCGAGTAGAAGCCGACGCCGAACTGCCCGATCAGCTCCGGGGCGCTCGTCGCCTGCTCCTTCGCGTCCTTCAGCGCGGCGACGAACTCGCGCGTCCCCGAGCGCGCGATCGTGCCGAGGTTCTCGATCACCTCGTCGCGGCTCATGCCGATCCCGTTGTCGGCGATCGTCAGCGTCCTCGCGTCCCGGTCGGTCTCCAGCCGGATCGCCAGGTCGTCGTCCCCCTCGAGCAGCTCGGGCCGGGTCAGCGCCTCGAAGCGGACCTTGTCGAGGGCGTCGCTGGCGTTCGAGATCAGCTCGCGGAGGAAGATCTCCTTGTGGCGGTAGAGCGAGTGGATCATCAGGTCGAGGAGCTGGCGGGTCTCGGCCTGGAACTCCATCGTCTGCGTCGTCATCGCGGGCACTCTCCCTGCTTTGCGGTTCTCACGGTCCGGTCGAACCCCGGATTCTGCCAGATCGGAGGGGGGAGACGGAAGGGATCGGCGGGAGGCGTCGCCGAGCCCTCCCGCTCGCTCCGGCCTCCGCCTCCCTCCGGATAGACTCGCGGGCGCCCGCGAGGGTGGGATCCGGTCCCTCCGCCTCTCGCCGACGGAAGAGCCTCTCGAAGGGGAACGCCGCATGCTCCGATCCTGCCGATCCCTCCACATCGTCGCTCTCGCCGGACTGATCGCGCATCCCGCCGTCGCGGGCGAGCCGGCGACGACCCTCGGGTTCGGCGGATTCGTCGGGAACCGCGGGCAGTGGGACGGGGACGTCCGCTACCGCGCCCGGGCGTCGTTCGGCGCGGTCGGCGTCGTCGACGAGGGGTTCGAACTCGATCTGGCCGAGGGCGTGCGGGCCGGACGGATCTCGATCCGGCACGGCGAGGCGCCGTTCGTGGCGGAGTCGCCGCGGGGGGTGACGCACTCGTACTTCACGGGGGGCGTCCGCGCGGCCGGGCTCCCGGTCTTCGACGCCGTGCGGCGGCCGGGGGTGCGGGAGGGGGTCGACGTCGTCCTCCGGACGGTCGACGGGACCGTCCGGTTCGACCTCGAGCTCGCGCCGGGGCGGGACGCGGGGGCGGTGACCTTCGACGTCGAGGGGATCGAGCGGCTCCGCGTCGGCGACGACGGCGCGCTCGCGCTCGAGCGCGGCGGCGAGGTCGTGCGCCTCTCCGCCCCGGTCGCCTGGGCGGTCGAGCCGGACGGAGGGCGGACGCCGATCGGTT
>JAUIEL010000461.1 GCA_030428825.1 bacterium | reverse complement strand
CGTCACCTGGAGCCGTCGGACCGGCGAGATCGAACTCGTCGACGGTCCGGCGCCGCCGCGCGCGCTCCCCGAGAGCCTGAAGGGCCTGGTCTGGATCGCCTCGCCGCTGCCGTTCCCCGCGAGCTGGGCCGGGCGCTGGCGCGGCCCGCTCGAGATCGCGCGTCCCGCGAGCCCCCGCCCCCGCGTCGTCGACATGACCCTGGAGATCGCCCCGACCGACGACCCCGCGCGGTGGGACTTCGTCGTCACGTACGACGATGGCCGCACGCCGAGCCGGCGCGACTACACGCTCGTCGCCGTCGATCCCGAGAGCGGCCGGTACCTCGTCGACGAACGCAACGGCGTCGAGATCGAGTCGTGGTACGGCGCCGACACGCTGATCCAGGCGTACGCCGTCGGCGGGAGCCGCCTCGTCATGCGCTGGCGCCGCCACGGCGACCGGCTGACGTTCGACGTGATCGTCTCGTCCGACGACGAGGGCGCGCGCGACACCGGCGGCGGAGACGTCCCGGTCGTCCGCTCGTTCCCCGTCACCTCGACCCAACGCGCCGAGCTGCGCCGCTGACCTCATCCCCGGAGCCGAACCGATGAACACCCGCCCCCGCGACGACGAGTTCGCCCCGTTCTACCGCCCGTACGTCGAACGGGTCCCCGACGGCGACCTGCTGGAGACGCTCGAGTCGGAGCTGCACCGCACGATCGAGCTCCTCGACCCCCTCGACGACGAGGCCGGCGCGCACCGCTACGCCGAAGGGAAGTGGAGCCTGAAGGAGGTGCTCGGCCACGTCGTCGACGGCGAGCGCGCCTTCGCCCTCCGCGCCCTCGCCTTCGCCCGGAGCGACCCCGAACCGTTCCCGTCGTTCGACGAACAGCTCTACGTCCGGACCGGCCGCTTCGACGCCCGCGACCTCGACTCCCTCCTCGAGGAGTTCCGCCTCGTCCGCCTCTCGACCCTCGCCCTCCTCCGCTCGTTCCCCCCGGACGTCTGGGACCGAAGGGGCACCGCGTCCGGCTGCGAGTTCACGACGAGAGCGCAGGCGTGGATCCTCGCGGGGCATCAGGCGCATCACGCGGACGTGATGGAGGAGAGATACCTGGGGAAGCAAGGAGAGCAGGGGAGAGCAGGGGAGAGCAGGGGAGAGCACGCTGACGCGGAGGACCGACACGGTCGTCAGGGCTCCGCGTCAGCGCCATTCCATGGGTCCTCACCGGACTCCCCCTCTTCCACCCCCGGAATCGGGTGAGGAAGTCCGAGCGGGCGAGGCGGGGCCGGAGGAGGGATGAGGCTCCGAGAGCGACCCCGCAGCGCGACTCGAAACCGCGCGGAGACCACTCCCGACGCATCGCGCGAGGACGTGAGCGGGTCGGAGAGCTCGTCCCTCCTCCGGCCGCCGCCGTGGCGAACGCGCAGACGTTCCCGAACGCGTTCCTCGCCCCGCGCGCAGCGGCTCACCTTCCTCGGAACGCCGGCTTCCTCTTCTCCATGAACGCGGCGATCCCCTCCTTCGCGTCGTCGCTCTGGAAGAGCTGCTGCTGGAGTTCGCGTTCGAGGGCGAGGCCGGACTCGAGGGGGATCTCGGCGCCGGTCTGGCAGGCGCGCTTGATGAGACCGACCGCCTTCGACGCGCGGTTCGGGGGGCAGAACTCCCGGGCGAACGCGTGGACCTTCTCGCGGAACGAGTCGATCGAGTCCGCCTCGACGAGGCGGTCGACGAGGCCGGCCGCGGCGCCGTCGTCGAACGAGTGGTTCTCGCCCGACGCCATCCAGTCGATGGCGCGCGCCTTGCCGAGCGCGCGGACGAGCCGCTGGGTCCCGCCGGTCCCCGGGAGGACGCCGAGCTTCACCTCCGGCAGGCCGAGCTTCGGTTGCCGCGCGCCCTCGGCGGTGTTCCGCCAGCCGAGGCGGAGGTCGCACGCGAGCGCGACCTCGAGGCCGCCGCCGACGCAGTGTCCGTTCAGCGCGGCGAGCACGAGCTTCGGCGTCTGCTCGAGACGCCCGAGCGTCTCGTTCGCGTGGAGGCAGAAGTAGTACTTGAACCGGGGCGTGATCTTCCCGAGGTAGTCGATGTTCGCGCCCGCGCAGAAGAACTTGTCGCCGGCGCCGGTCAGCACGATCACGTGGACGTCGTCGTCCATCCGCGCGCCGAGGATCGCCGCGTCGAGTTCCTGCATCATCTCGTACGAGTAGCCGTTCGCCGGCGGGTCGTCGAGCGTCAGCCAGCAGACGCCCTCGCGGACGTCGACCTTCACGAGTTCGGGCATCGGATCCTCCGGGGGGCGGGGCGGTCAGACGGCGCGGAGCCGCACGCCCTCGTCGTAGTACGCCGCCCCCTCGCCGTGGTCGGTGAGGCGGGCGGAGATGATGGCGTTCACGCAGCGGCCGTCGGCGACCGACCGCGCGCGCGGGACGTAGACCGTGTCCTTCCGGTACCGGTCGTCGTGACGGACGACGACGCGGAGGCGGCCGACCCGGCTCTCGAGCCACGCCTCGCCGCCGTCCTCGATCCCCGGCGCGGCGTCCGGGTGGACGGTGCAGACGAGCGCTCCCTCGCGCTCCTCGTCGGCCCGCGTGAGCTGCGACGCCTGCCACCGGCCGGTCGAGAGCGCCTGGAAGCGGAGCGGGTAGTCGGGGTCGTCGGGCGGCGTCGCGGGGAGGTCGGTCAGGAAGCGGAAGCGCCCGCTCGGCGTCGCGAACCGCCGGCCCTCCCAGGCGACGAGCGGCGCCCGCGGGGCCCGCGGCGCGCCGCGGGCCAGGTCGTCGAGGGTGACGCCGCCGTCGCGCAGGCGGCCGCCGAGGCGCGTCATCCACTCTCGCGGCGTCCCCTCCAGCGCGTCGCCGAGGTCGAGCCGCCGGGCCAGCTCCTGGTAGATCGCGAGGTCGGTCCGCGGGCCGTCCGGCGGGGGCACGACGGCGCGCGCGGCGGAGACGTGATGGTGACCGTACGCGCCGACCAGGTCGTCCTCCTCCAGCATCGTCGTGGTCGGCAGCACGAGGTCGGCGGTCGCGGTCGTGTCGGTGTCGAACTGGTCGATCACGCAGACGAAGTCGCGGCTCTCGAGCGCCCGCCGGGTCGTCCCCGCGTCGGGGTTCGTGGCGACCGGGTTCATGTTGTCGATCAGGACCGCGCGGATCGGCGGATCGTCGGCGGCGAGCACGTCGTGGCCGAGCGTGGCGACGCGGAGCGTCCGCGGGACACGGTCCGCCAGCGCGTCCTTCACGGCGAGGTCGAACGGCGCCCGCCGCGAGGTCGAGAACGACGCGCCGGCGCCCGGCCGACCGAGGTTGCCGGTGAGGGCGTGGAGGGCGTTCACGGCCCGGACCTGCGTCGCGCCGTTCCGGCGGCGCTGCATCCCCCAGCCGAGGAGCGTCGTCACCGGGGCCCGCTCGACGAAGAAGCGCGCCAACGCCCGGACCTCTTCGACCGGGACGTCCGCCTCCGCGGCCCAACCGGCGACGTCGCGGGTCCGGACGAGCGCCTCGTACTCCGCGCGGTGCTCGGTGTACGCGTCGAGGTCCGGGGCGGCCCGGCCGGCGTCGAGGATCGCGCGCGCCGCGCCGAGGGCGAGCGCCGCGTCTCCGCCCGGCCGCGGCTGGACGAACCGGTCGGCGAGCGCGAGCGTGCGGTGGGGGAGCGGATCGACGAGGACGACCTCGGCGCCCGCGCGCCGGGCGTCCTTCACGAAGGTCGCCGTGTGCGGGCTCGAGGCGGCGACGTTCTTCCCCCACAGGACGACGCCGCGGGCGTTCTCCAGGTCGTGGAGGGCGGACGCGTCGACCGCGCCGAAGTCCTGCTCGCACGCCCACGCCCCGGCCGCGTCGCAGACGTCGCCGCGGGTCTCGGTGGCGCCGAGCAGCCGCGAGAAGACGCCGTTCAGGTTCTTCAGCATCCCGAGCGAACCGCCGCCCTGCAGGTGGAGGATCGCGGCCGCGCCGGACTCGCGGCGGATCCGGTCGAGGGTCGACGCCAGGACGTCGAACGCCTCGTCCCACGACACCGGGGTCGAACGCCCGTCCTTCCGGAGGCGCGGCGTCGTCAGGCGCTCGGGAGAGTGCTGGCGCGAGAGGTAGTGCGTGCCGACGCGATAGCAGAGGAACCCGCGGGTGATCGGGTGCTCGGGGTCGCCCTGGAGGCGGACGACGCGGTCGCCGTCGACGGTGGCGACGAGGCCGCAGGCGTCGGGGCAGTCGCGGGTGCACGTGGTGCGGACGAGCGTGGGGGAGGAGGACATGAAGGGGGATGATAGCGGGAGGGGAGGGCCGGGGGCTGGAGGCGGACGGTGCGAAAGTGGAGAGTGGGGCTCGAGGAGGTCGGTCCGATGAGGCGGTCGTTCGGCGGGCTGTTGTTGGTGGCGGGGTGCGCGTCGGCGCCGATGCCGGGAGTCGACGCGCGCGCCGGCTCCGGGTGGATCGACGCGGGGCCGATGATCGGGCACGTCTCCGACCGGGAGGCGCGGGTCTGGGTGCGGCCGCGGGAGGGGGTCGAGCTGGCGGTGGAGGCCGCGCAGGACGGTCTTCCGGTCGCGCCGCGGGTGGAGGTGCTCGGGGGCGGTTGCCGGTTGGTCGTGCTGGGCGGGCTGCGGCCGTCCCTCCCGGTCGAGGTGACGCTCCGGGACGCGGCGGCGCCCGGATCGGCCGACGCCGAGACCGTCCGATTCTCGACCGCGCCTCCGCCCTCGCGCCGCGGGCGGGTCCGGATCGCGTGCGGCTCGTGCATCGACGACGGCGAGCACGGCCCGGTCCCGGTCCTCGGGGCCGCGGCGGCGGAGCGCCCGGACCTCTTCCTGTTCCTCGGCGACAACTGCTACTACGTCCGCGGCGCGGCCGATCCCGAGCATTACTTCTCGACGTCGGGCGACGACGGGGAGTGGAGCTCGAAGGAGACGATGCTCGCGCGGCAGCTGTTCACGCGTCGCGGCGCCCACCTGGCGACGCTCGCGCGGAGCACGCCGTGCTACGCGACGTGGGACGATCACGACTACGGCCCGAACAACTCCGACAGGACGTTCGCGGGGAAGGAGGACGCGCTCCTCGTCTTCCGCGCGGTCTGGGCGAACCCGTCGTACGGGACCGAGGGCCGGCCGGGTGTCTTCACGTCGTTCCGGCGCGGCCCGGTCGAGGTGTTCCTGCTGGACGACCGCACGTATCGGACCCCGGAGGAGGTCCCGGACGAGCGGGCGGCGATCTGGGGCGAAGAGCAGCTCGCCTGGCTGCTCGACGGCCTCGAGCGGTCCGACGCGCCGGTGAAGGTCGTCGCGAACGGCACGCAGATGATCTTCAAGGGGAAGAAGGACGACGGGCACTGGCACGCGGCGCGGCGGGAGTACTACCGGTTCCTCGACGGTCTCGAGCGGCGTGGGATCGACGGGGTCGTGCTCCTCTCCGGCGACCGTCACTACAGCGAGCTCATGCGGATCGAGCTCGAGGACGGCCGTTCGCTGTACGAGCTGACGAGCTCGCCGCTGCAGCAGGGGCGGGAGATCGGCCCGCGCAAGGAGAAGAACCGGACCCGCGTCTGGGGGCTCGAGGGGAACTCGTACGGACTCCTGACGGTCGACGTCGGCGACGACGGGGATGGGACGGTGACGTTCGAGTGCCGGGACGCGGCGAACGAGGTCCCGGTGATCGACGGGGCGCCGGTCCGGACGGTGGTGGAGCTCGCCGACCTTCGTTCGCGGGGGGAGTAGCCGGCCCCTCCGGTCCGCCCGCATCCTCTACGATCGCCGCGATGCGCACGACGGCCCCCTTCCTCCTCGCCCTCCTCTCCCT
>JAUIEL010000460.1 GCA_030428825.1 bacterium | reverse complement strand
CGGGCGCCCGATGGGTTCGGGACCGCCCTCGGCTTCTTCTCGGACGAGGCGCTGCGCTTCTACCTGCCGGCGTACCTCCTCGCGAGCCTCGACGACGCGCTGGAGCAGGCGGATCCGGTCTTCCACCTGACGCACGGCCTCGACGACGAGGGACGGGGGAAGCGGGTCAACCCGCGGCGCTACGGGGACCGGACGTGGTTCGAGGAGGGTCGCCACCGGTTCTCGATCTTCACGACCGAGCAGGCGAGGGTGATCGTGGCGTACCTCGAACGGATGGCGGAGGAGGACGGGTTCGCGCGGCCCACGATCCGCCAGGCGCTGAGGAACTACTGGTCGGACCGCGCCGCCGGGGGATGAGCCTCCGCCCTCACGGCGGGTCGTGCGCCTCCAGGCTCAGGACCACTCCGGACGCCCCCTCCTCGGAGAGCTCGAGCCGACGCTCGGCCGCCCGGAACGGCAGCCGCGCGGTGAGCGTCCCCGGGCCGGACGGGGCGCCGTCGAGCCGGAACGTGCCGTCGTCGCCGCTCGTCGTCTCGACGGGGTCGCGGTCGCCGTCGGGAACCCAGCGGACGACGACGTCGCCGATCGGGAGGGCGCCGTCGAGGCGGACCGTCCCGGTGATCGCGGCGCTCCCGCGCAACACGACGTCGATGTCTCGATCCTCGCCGTGCGCGACGACCGACTCGGCAACGCCGGAGCGCTCCGACGTGCGGGCGACGACCGCGAGGCGGACGCTCTCGCCCGGGCGGAGCGGCCAGCCGAGGGTCGGCAGGACGAGGCCGCCCTCGACGCTCTCCCCGCCGAGATGCGAGAAGCCCGGCTCCGTTCGACCGTCGGCGTGGATCAGCGTCGCGTCGATCCGGACGCGCGCCCCGGCGAGCGGGGCGCCCGTGGGATCGACCGTCCTCAGGCGGGCGCGGGTGCTCCCGTCGAACGGATCGAGTTCGATCGGCGCGAGACGGATCGGCGCCAGCTCGCCCGCCGCGCCGGCCCGCGCCGCCTCTCCGCCGCGGTACTCGAACGCCTCCGCGCGCAGCACGCCGCCCGGCGGCGCGGCCGTCTCGAACCGCCCCGCCGCGTCGGTCCTCCGCTCGGTCGTCGGATCGGGGACCCGGTCCGCGTCGAGCCACCGGACGCGCGCCCCGGCGATCGGCCGCCCGGTCCGCTCGTCGAGGACCTCCCCCTTCACCGGCGTGCGCCTCTGCAACGGCAGGGAGACGACCACCTCGCCCCCTTGCGGCGGGAGGAGGACCGGGACCGGCGCCGGCGAACGGAACGGCTGGAACGAGGCGGGGACGACGAGGGCCCCCGCCGTCCCGGGGAGGAGCGGACCGATCCGGGCCTCGCCGCCGAAGTCCGTGAAGGTCGAGATCGCCTCGCCCCCCTCGGCCGGCTCGTAACGGACCGCGGCGGACACGGGCTCTCCTTCGCAACGGGCCCGGACGAGGAGGACCGCCGCCGGAGCGAGCTCGACCGCCGCCTCGACGCGCTCCCCCGCCGCGACGTCGACCTCGGCCGCCCCCGCCCGATCGCCGGCGCTGACGATGATCCGATAACGGCCGGGCAGCCGCAGGCGGAGGAGCGCGCGACCGCGGTCGTCGAGCGGATCGAGGAGGTCGCCGCGCGCCCCGGCCGCCGCCCCGAACGCGTCGACGTCGGACCGGAGCGACTCGAGGAAGTCCCGCCGCGACGACGCCGAGATCCCGTCGAGCGCCGCCGCCGGCGGCGCCCGCGTCTCCAGCGGCTCGACCTCGACCTCCGCGCCGGCGGCCGGGCTCCCGTCCTCTCGCGTCGCGTTCACGTCGACCCACGCGGTGAGGCGGTCCGGGAGGAGGTCGAAGTCGCGCCGGTCGGGGAGCCACGCCCCCGCGTCGGTCTCCTCCGGGTAGCGCCAGAGGAGCTCCTGGAATCCCGGCGCGGTGACGACGAGCGTGCCGCGCGGCTCGGGGAGCTCGAGCGCGTACCGCCCCTCCCCGTCCGTGACCGTGCCGTTCGCCTCGAACGCGTCGACCTCGACGTTCGCCCCCTCGATCGGGCGTCGCGTCTCGGCGTCCCGGACGACGCCGCGCAGACCGTGTCGGTGGATCAGCGCCACGGAGACCGCGGCCGCGGGCGGGTCGCCGGTCAGGTCGGCGTGGGCGATCACGAACTCCGCCGGGAAGCACGCGCGGTCGGGGACCTCGGTCCGGAGCGCGAACGTCGTCCGCCCGGGCGCGAAGCGGACCGCCTCGAACGCCGCCCCGCCGTTCTCGAGGATCACCGCCCGGTGGGTCCGGCCGGTCGAGCGGTTCTCGAGGACGAGGACGCTGCCGCGGACGTCGAGGCACTGGTCGACCTCGTCCGCCTGGACGACGAGCGTGCCGACCACGGCGGCGCCCCCCGCGTCGCCCGCGACCTCGCGCTCGGCGCCGACGTCGTCCGCCGCGGCGCCCTCGCCGTCGTCCCTCGTCTCGCCTCCGCCGACCTCCGCGCCGGCGGACCGGACGTCGGCGTCCGCGCCCCGCGCGCCGCCGCCCCCCTCTCCGGATGCGCTCCCGCGGTCTCCGGCGTCGATCACGAGCCAGAAGACGACGGCCGCGGCCAGCCCGAGCAGGAACGAGACGATCCGGACCTTCATGCGGGCGTTGACGCTCCGTGCCGAAACCGTTGAAGTCGCCCGGTCAGTCTAGCCCGGAGGAGAGCCGTGACCGAGACCAGCGACCCGGCGACGCGGAAGGCGCCGAAGCGGAGGGAGCGCTACCTCTCCGGCATCCAGTCGTCGGGCGACCTCCACCTCGGCAACTACTTCGGCGCGATCAGGCAGCACCTCGACCTCCAGGTCGCCGGCGAGTCGTACTACTTCCTCGCGAACTACCACGCGCTGACGACGATCCACGACAAGGAGCAGCTCGCCCGGTACACGTTCGACGCGGCGGCGACGTACCTCGCGCTCGGGCTCGACCCCGAGGTCGCGATCCTGTTCCGCCAGTCGGACGTCCCCGAGGTCTGCGAGCTGACGTGGCTCCTCCTGACGGCGACGCCGATGGGCGAGCTCGAGCGCGCGGTCAGCTACAAGGACAAGGTCCAGCGGAACATCGCCGCCTCGGCGGGCCTGTTCACCTACCCGGTCCTGATGGCGGCCGACATCCTCGGCTACGACGCGACGACCGTCCCCGTCGGGAAGGACCAGGTCCAGCACCTCGAGATGGCCCGCGAGATCGCCCGGTCGTTCAATCACCAGTACGGCGAGAAGGTGTTCGTCGAGCCGGAGGCGCGGCTCGGGACGGCGCCGGTCGTCCCCGGGCTCGACGGCCAGAAGATGTCGAAGAGCTACGGCAACTCGATCCCGATCTTCGTGAGCGGGAAGCCGCTGAAGAAGCTGGTCGGGAAGATCGTCACCGACAGCAAGTCGCTCGGCGACCCGCTCGACCCGGAGACGTGCAACGTCTTCGCCCTCTACTCGCTCTTCGCCGACGACGAAGAGAAGGCGGAGATGGCCGAGCGGTACCGCGCGGGCGCGGTCGGCTACGGCGACGCGAAGAAGGCGCTGATGGAGAAGATCGAGGAGACGTTCGCCGACGCGAGGGCGCGCTACGAGCACCTCCGGTCCCACCCGGACGAGGTCGAGGAGATCCTCCGGGCCGGCGGGGCGAAGGCGCGGGAGGTCTGCCGCGAGGTGACCGACCGCGCGCGCGCCGCGTGCGGCGTGGCGTGAAACGCGGCCCGGCCGCGGGCGGCGTGGGATAGTCTTCACGCGTGTCGACCGCGACGAAGGGCCTCCTCCTCGCGCTCCTCGGCTACGTCGTCGTCGGCGTCGCCGTCTTCGGCCGCGCGTTCCCCGCCGATCGCCTCTTCGTCCCGATGCACACCGAGCGGCTCGAACCGTGGCGGTCCGACCTCTCGCCGGAGCGGGCGGCGGAGCTCGCGGACGGCGAGTTCACCGCCGCCTCGGACAAGCTGATCTCGTTCCGGGCCGACGACGCGATCACCGTCGCCGCGCTCCGCGACGGCCGGGTCCCGCTCTGGAACCCGACGAACGCGGGCGGCGTCCCCCACCTCGGTCAGGCGCTGTACGGCGTCTTCTACCCGTTCCACGTCCTCTACCGCTGGATGGCGCCGGAGCGCGCGTACGTCTGGATCGCGCTCGTCCACCACGTCCTCGCCGCGCTCTTCACCTTCCTCTGGCTGCGGCGGATCGGGGTCCACGGGGTCGGCGCGTTCGTCGGCGGCCTGGCGTTCGGGTTCTCGACGTACCTGCTCGCCCGCGCGCACTACTACCAGTACGTCGAGTGCTTCGGGTGGCTGCCGTGCGGCCTCCTCCTCGTCGAGTCGGTCGTCGCCGGGCGGCGGCCGATCGCCACGTCGGCGCTCCTCGCGCTCGTCACCGGGACGGTCCTCCTCGCCGGGTGGCCGCAGACCGCGGTCTACACGATCTGGGCGTGGGCGCTCCTCGCGGTCTGGCGGTGCGCGGCGCTCGAGCTCCGCACGAGCTGGACGAAGCCGGCCGGCGCGGCGCTCCTCGTCCTCGCCGGCGGGACCGCGCTCTGCCTGCCGCTGGAGGACTCGGGCGACCTCCTCGTCCGCGCGTTCGCGCCGTGGGTCGCGGTCGGGCTGGCGTTCGCGCTCTGCGACGGGAAGGCGGCGTTCGCGCGGCGTCTCGCGTGGCCGGCCGGAGCGATCGCGGGCGGCGGCCTGCTCGCCATGGTCCAATACCTGCCGGCAGCCGAGTGGGCGGCGTGGGCGGGGCGCCAGGGGATGGGGGCGCCGGAGATGCTCGCCGCGCACGGGCTGCGGCCGACGTTCCTGCTCGACCTCGTCCTCCCCGGGCTGTTCGGCTCGCCCTCGTTCTCGCACCAGGGGGACCTGTACCACCTGCCGCGCCTCTTCGCCCTCGCGCCGGACGACCTCGGGCTCGCCGAACACCTCGGGAACCTGATCGAGAACACGCTCCACGTCGGGCTGATCGCGGCGGCGCTCGCCGTCGTCGGGCTGGTCGCCGGCGGGGCCCGGCGGACGTTCGCGGCGGCGCTCGGATTCGTGGCCGGCGCGTTCGCGCTCGGGTGGTCGTTCGTGGTCTACCCGCTCTTCTTCGGCGGGTGGATCGTCGGGCTCGACCCGCGGCGGGCGCTCGGGCTGCTCGCGTTCGCGCTCTGCGTCCTCGCCGGGGTCGGCGCGGGCGCGCTCGTCGCGGGGCGCGGACGCGGACTCGCGCGCGCCCTCGCCGTCGGGCTCGGCCTGCTCGCGGCGGCGGCCCTCGTCGCGGCGGGCGCGCTCGACGATCGGACGCTCCTCGCGCCGCTGCTCGCCCACGCGGCGGACCTGGCGCGGGCGTACGGCGAGGCGCTCGCGGTCCCGGCCGACGCCGAAGCGGCGGCCGCGGCGCTCGTCCGGTCGACGCTGCTCCGGTTCGGCGGGTGCGGCCTCCTGACCGCGGGCGCGCTCCTCCTCCTCGCGAGCCGCGCCCGGCCGCTCGTCCGGTTCGGCCCGTCCTCGCTGGTCCTCGCCGCCGACCTGGTGCTCGCGGGGCTCCCGACCACCGCGCCGCAGCCGGCGGACGGCTTCCTCGGGCCGCATCCGATGATCGACCACCTGCGGGAGACGGTCGGGACGTCCGGTCGCCTGGCGCGGTACGGCGCGAACGGGCTGCTCGGCGTGTCGCTCTCCCCGAACCTCGCCGGCGCGTACGGCCTCGACCACCGTTTCGGCCTCCTGGGCGCCGCGGTCCATCTTCAGGTCGAAGACGAGCGTGGCGTCGATGGCCGGCCGGGCCTCCGCGAACGACAGGATTCCTT
>JAUIEL010000459.1 GCA_030428825.1 bacterium | reverse complement strand
CCGACCGCGTAGTGGTCGCCGCGCCACGCCTCCGCGTCGAGCGTCGCCCTCGTCGCCGCGGCCCGCGCCCGCCACCGCTCGGCCGCCGCCGCGTCCCCGGCGAGGTCCGCCATCTCCGCGCCGGCCGCGAACGCCGCCGCCGCCTTCACCGCGAGGTACGTCTGCTCGCGCGCGAACTGCACCGCGGGCGACGCGTCGTCGATCGTGTTCGCCACCCCCGTCTCCGGGAACCCGTCGCCGTCCGAGTCCGACCGCTCGACGAACGCGAGGAGACGCGAGACGAGCGGGAACCGCTCCCGCACGAACGCGTCGTCCCCCGTCGCCGTCCAGTACTGCAGGAGGAGGAGGACGTAGTTCGTGTTCTCCTCGACCGGCATGTCGTGCGAGTACGCCTGCGCGCCGACGAGCGCGTCCTTCCCCATGTCGTGGGCGAGGAACCCCTCCTCCCGCTCGAACCTCGTCCAGGCGAGGAGGAGCTCGCGCAGGAGGTGCGGCGCGAACCAGACGTAGAACGGCGCCGCGTTGTATTCGACGTCGATCGTCGAGTGGAACCGGCAGTACCCCTCGAGGCAGGAGAACCAGACGTCTCCCTCCGCCGACTCGGTGCGGTACGTGTTCATCAGGAACGACGGGAGCGCGTGCGCCCAGAGCTCCCCGAACGCCGCGGGGAGCCCGTCGAGCAGCCCGTCGACGACGTCGCTCGCCGCGAACGCCTCGCCGCGCCTCCGCGCCGCCTCTCGCGCCACCTCGACGACGTTCGCGTGGCGCGCCGCGTACCGGTGACGCATCGGTTCGCCGTGCACCTCGAGCACCGCCCCCGCGACGTGCGCCGCGTAGACGACCTCGACCGACGCCTCCTCCCGCTCCAACAGGAGCGGCACCGACGCCACGATCCCCCCCGGCGTGGCGCCGAAGTTGGCGCGGGTGGTCCACGGCGACGGCGGGCCGTCGGGATCGCCGACGAACAACCCGAACGTCTCGACCCCGAGCGGCCGCTCGCGGCGGGCCGCGACGCCGCGGAACGGTTCGTCCACGCGGCCGACGAGCTTCGCCTGCGCGTCCGCCGCGGGGAGGAAGAGCTCGACGTCGACGACCCGCGGCGGCGCGTCGGCCGGGCGGCGCACCGAGAACTCGACGTGGATCGCCGGCAGCGACGCCAGCATCAGGTCGCCGGGGACGAACGGCGCGCGGAGCCGGATCGTCCCCGCGAGCCCGTCGAACCGCACGTCGTACGCCACCGACGTCGCGGTCCGTCGCTCGACGACCTCCTCGAACGGCCCCGTCCCCTCCGCCGCCCCGGCGACCGGGAGCACGAACCGCCCCGCGCCGGTCCGGAAGCCGAGGATCGCGGGCTGCGGCGGCTCGTGAAACTTCCCGAACGCCGACGTCTCGACGTCCCCCCACTGCGGCCGGAGGTCGAGCAGGAAGCGCGAGCCGAACCGGGCCAGGATCACCTCTCCGAGCCCCGTCTCCTCCGACGCCGACGGCAGGTCTCGCTCGCCGCCGCAGTCGACGAAGAGCGAGCGCCCCTCCCCCTCGACCGCGATCCACGCCGCCGCGGCGTCGAGGCTCTCCGCCTCGAACCAGACGTTCAGGCCGTTGTCGAACGCCCTCGCCTCGACCCGGACGACCTCGACCGACGGCGCGGGCCCCGCGACCTCCGCGAGGTCGATCGACTCGACGACCGGCTTGCCGTTGATGCGGACCGAGAACCGGCGCGCGCCCGCCTTCTCGTACAGCAGCTCCGGCAGGCCGATCTCGACCCGGTAGGTCCCCCTCGGGACCTCGATGCGATAGCCGAACTTCCGCCCCTCGCGCGCCGTCTGCAGGGCGGGATGCGCGCGACGGAGCGCGCCGGGGAGCGGTCGGGTGAGCGCGCGAGCGCGGCCGAGCCGTTCGCCGACCGCCGCGTCCTCGGGAGGCCGGACGACGGCCGGCTCCGGCGGCGGCGCGGCCGGGGCGGGAGAGAGGAGGAAGAGGGAGAGCACGGTGGAGATCATCGCGACCGGGCATGGTACAGGAGGAGCGTCGGCCCGCCCGCGGACCGCGGTTTTCCCGCAAGCCGAGGGGCGGACGCGCCGTCCCATGCCGCAGCGCGCCGCCGGAGAACTCCATGATCGCTCCGCTCCTCCTCGCCGCCTCGATCGCCTCCGGGGCGGTCGACGGCCCCGCGCTGGCCGCGGTCGAGTTCCGGCCGCCGCCGGCCGTGCGCGGCGTCGACGCGCGGCCGCCGGCGCTCTGGGAGGGGGTCGTCCTCGAGGGGACCGCGGAGCGCGCCCGGATGGTCCTGTTCGTCGTCCCCGCCCCGGCCGGCGCGAGCCGGCGCGAGCGGGTCGAGGCGGCGCTCGACGTCGCCTCGGTCTACGCGCGTCCGCTCGGCGGGGCCGCGGTCGAGGGGACGGACGACGTCGAATCGATCGACGGGTTCGAGGTCGAGGTCTCGTCCGGCCTCGAGACGGTGCGGCTGGTGCTCGCGCGGCTCGACGGACGGACGGCCGGACTCCTCCTGACCGGCGTGACCGAGGAGGTCGATCGGCTCGCCGACGCGCACCGCGCCGCCGCGGAGTCGATCCGGGCGTCGGCGCGGATCCACCCGCCGCTCCCCGGCGAAGCGGTGCTCGACGGCCGGCTCGGCTGCTCGTTCCGTCCGCCGGTCGGGTTCGAGGAGGAGACCCCGGACGCCCCCGGCGCGCCGCGGCGCTTCGCGCTCCCGCCCCACCTCGGTCTCTCCGCCGCGGTCGACCTCTCGGTCCTCGACGCGTTCGTCGACGCGCCGTTCGAGGAGGCCGCGGCGGCGCTCCGCGACACGCTCGCCGCCGAGGGCGAGACCGGCGACGCGGAGCTCGGACGGCTCGGTCCGCTGAAGGCGTTCCGCGTCGACCACGTCTCCGACGACGACCGGCGGCACCGCGTGCACTGCGTCGAGCTGCACGGCCGGCGCCTCCTCCTGACGTACACCGCGCCCTCGCACGCGTTCGCGCGGTTCGAGCCCGCGTTCACGGAGTCGGCCGCGACGTTCGCCGCCGCCGAGCGTCACCTCGAGGTCGCGCTCGCGCCGGCGGTGTCGGACGACCGGCACGGGTTCACGATCCGGCCGCCGCTCCGATTCGCGGCCGTGGGCGGCGAGGCGGAGCGGGCGTTCGAGGAGGCCGACCGCACGCCGCCGCGTCACCGCCTCGTGGTCCGCCGCGTCGACGCGGCGCTCGACCCCGACGACCTCGACGCGTGCGTCCGCTGGACCGCGGCGCGCGCCGCGGCGGCCGGGGACGACGGATGGGTCGTCGTCGAGGCCGCGCGCCCGCTCCTGTTGAACGGTCGCCGCGGCGCGCAGGTCGGGCTGCGGTCGTCGAGCGACGGGTCGATCCGACAGGACCGCTGGACCGTGATCGGCCACGACGGCACGATCGAGCTGACGTTCACGAGCACGCGCGACGAACGCGACCTCTACCGCGAGACGGTCGAGGCGTCGCTCCGGACGTTCCGCCCCCGTCCGCCCGCGCGACCGCACGGGCTCGCCGACGCGGTGAGCGGCCCCGACGACCGGGTGTCGTTTCGACCGCCGATCGGGTGGAGCGAGACCGGCCGGACCGAGGACGCCGTGATCTGGCAGGCGAGCGATCCGGCGGACGGACGGCTGGAGGTGCGGATCGCCCGCGCGACGAGCGGAGGGTCGCTCGCCGACCGGGTCGGGCGGGTGCGCGAGGCGGTCGGGACGCGGATCGCCGCCGACGGCGGGGACGGCCTCGTCGTCGAGGAGTCGACGACCCGTCTCGTCGACGGACGGCCGGAGGTCCGGTTGAGGCTCCGGTACGAGCGGGACGGACGGACGCGGAAGGGGTTCCACCGGGTGGTCCTCGGGCGGGGCTGGACGGTCCACGTGGCGGCGGAGATCGACGGGAAGCGGGACGCGGAGGCGCTGGGCGGGGTGAGGGCGGCGGTCGAGTCGGTCGAGTTCGGACGGGGCGGCTGAGGCCCTCCCGTCCGCGCGGGCCCGGCGGGACGGCACCATTTCCGGCGCTCCCGGCCCGTTCCCGCTTGAACCGAAGCCCTCCCTCCGGCCAAGGTAGAGGCGTCGCCCGAAAGGAGACCCGACCCACTCCCGTGCCGATCCACCCGATCCCGCGCCTCTCCCCGTCCGCCTCCTCCCCGCCGTCGCGCCGCCCGGCCCTCGCCCGGATCCCCCGACCGGACGCCGATCCCGCATGAAGCACGAGATCCACGGCCGGCTCCTCGGCCTGAAGAAGAGCGACGTCCAGCTCCTCGAGCGGCTCTACCGACGACGCCTCCCGCGCACGCAGGCGATCACCTGGGACTTCGCGCAGGAGCTCGCGGCGCTCTCCACGCGCCTGAACCGCCGGCTCGGGGTGTACGTCGACCGGACCGGTCACGTGACGAAGGTGATCCTCGGGACGGCGACCCACCTCGAGGTCCCGGAGCCGGGGCCCGCGCGCCACGACGGCGGCCGGCTCCGCGGCATCCGATTGATCGAGACCGTGCTCGACGAGGTCCGGAACGGCCGCGCGGAGGCGATCGGTCAGAACGACCTGGTCGACCTCCTGCACTTCCGGCTCGACGCGCTGGTCGAGGTGAAGGTGCTCGGGAACGGCACCGCGAAGACGGCACGCATCGCGCACCTCCTCCCGCCGAACGAGGACGGAGACCGCTACGACGAGTCGGGCGACCTCCGCCTCGACCGGTGGCCCGAGGACTTCGACCGCGTCGTCGCCGCGCTCGAGGAGGAGTTCGAGCGGACCGCGCCGCGGGTGCGCGACGTGAAGGACCAGGAGCGGGCGCTCGTGGTCGCGCTCCTCGACGGCAAAGGGCGGCACTCGGACGACGCGGTGGCGGAGATCGCCGAGCTCGCGCGGTCGGCCGGCGCCGCCGTCGTCGACCGGATGGCGATCAAGGTGCGTCGCGTCGATCCGCGCTCCTACCTGACGCGCGGCACGGCGGAGGAGGTCGAGCTCCGCGCCGTCCGGGCCGACGCCGACGTGATCCTGTTCGACCGCGAGCTCTCCCCGGTCCAGGCGCGCAACCTCGAGAAGGAGCTCCGGTTCAAGATCGTCGACCGGACGGCGCTGATCCTCGACATCTTCGCCCAACGGGCGCGGTCGACCGACGGCAAGCACCAGGTCGAGCTCGCGCGGCTGAAGTACCAGCTCCCGCGCATCCAGAACGTCCGCGGCGCGCTCTCTCGCGTGCGCGGCGGCATCGGCTCGGACCGCGGCGTGGGCGAGACGAAGGCGCAGCTCACCAAGCGGAAGTTCCGCGAGCGGATCGCCGAGCTCGAGCGACGGATCGAGCAGCTCTCGCGCCGCCGTCACGAGCAGCGGAAGCAGCGCTCCCGGACGCGCGCGCGGGTGGTCTCGCTGGTCGGCTACACGAACGCCGGGAAGTCGACGCTGTTCAACGCGCTGACCGGCGCCGACATCGTGGCGGAGGACCAGCTCTTCGCGACGCTCGACCCGACGGCGCGGCGCCTCTATCTGCCGGGCGAGACGCTGCAGACCGTGCTGACCGACACCGTCGGCTTCATCCGCGACCTGCCGGAGGACCTCGTCAACGCGTTCCGGGCCACGCTGGAGGGGCTGACCGAGTCCGACCTCCTGGTCCACGTCGCCGACGCCTCGAACCCGGCGGTCCTGGAGCAGATCGCGGCGGTCGACGCGACGCTCGCCGACCTCGAGCTGCTCGACAAGCCCGTGCTGCTCCTGTTCAACACGCGGGACCTCGTCTCCGCCGACGACTTCACGCCGATCGCGGCCCGCTTCGGCGGCCA
>JAUIEL010000458.1 GCA_030428825.1 bacterium | reverse complement strand
CAGGAACTCGGGGCGGAAGTACTTCTCGACCTCCACCATGAGCGACTGCTTCATCTTCTCGAAGTTGTGCCGGTCGTCCGCCTTGACGAACCCGAGCGACGCCTCGTTCTTGATGATGTTGGCGCCGATGTTCGAGGTGAGGATCAGCACGACGTTCTTGAAGTCGACGTGGCGGCCGAACGAGTCGGTCAGGCACCCCTCCTCCATGATCTGGAGGAGCATGTTGTAGACGTCGGGGTGCGCCTTCTCGATCTCGTCGAGCAGCACGACCGAGTACGGACGGCGGCGGACCTTCTCGGTGAGCTGCCCGCCCTCCTCGAAGCCGACGTAGCCCGGCGGCGCGCCGACCAGCCGCGACACGTTGTGCTTCTCCATGTACTCCGACATGTCGACCTGGATCAGCGCGTCGGGCGAGCCGAACATGAAGTTCGCGAGCTGCTTCGCGAGGTGCGTCTTGCCGACGCCGGTCGGGCCGAGGAACAGGAACGAACCCATCGGCCGCTTCGGGTCCTTCAGGCCGGACCGCGAACGGCGGACCGCCTTCGAGATCGCCTCGATCGCCGCGTGCTGCGAGATGACGTTCTCGTGGAGGACCGACTCCATCTTCAGGAGCCGCTCCGCCTCGCCCTTCTCGAGCCGCTGCAGCGGGATGCCGGTGATCTTCGAGACCGTCTCGGCGATCACCTCCTCGTCGACCGTCCCGTCGACCTCCTGCGAGGAGGAGCGCCACTCGTTCATGATCTGGTCGCGCTTCGCCCGCAGCTTCTCCGCCTGGTCGCGGAGCCCGGCCGCCTTCTCGAAGTCCTGCGCCGCGACCGACTCCTCCTTCTCCTTCTCGAGGCGGGAGATGTCGGCCTCCAGGTCCTTCAGGTCCGGCGGGTGGGTCAGCGCCTTCAGGCGGACGCGCGCGCCCGCCTCGTCGATCACGTCGATCGCCTTGTCCGGCAGGAAGCGGCCGTTGATGTACCGGTTGGCGGCGTCGACCGCGAGCTCGAGCGCGCCGTCGGTGATCTGCACCCGGTGGTGCGCCTCGTACTTGTCGCGGAGGCCGCGCAGGATCTCGACCGCCTGGTCGCGCGAGGGCGGGTCGACGACGATCGTCTGAAAGCGGCGCTCGAGCGCGCCGTCCTTCTCGATGTACTTCCGGTACTCGTCGAGCGTGGTCGCGCCGATGCACTGGACCTCGCCGCGGGCGAGCGCGGGCTTCAGGACGTTCGAGGCGTCGATCGCCCCCTCCGCCCCGCCGGCGCCGACCAGCGTGTGCAGCTCGTCGATGAACAGGATGACGTTCTTCGCGCGGCGGACCTCGGTCATCACCGCCTTGATCCTCTCCTCGAACTGCCCGCGGTACTTCGTGCCCGCGACCATCATGGCGAGGTCGAGGACGACGATCCGCTTCTCGCGCAGCAGCTCGGGGACGTGCCCCTTGATGATGTTCTGGGCCAGCCCCTCGACGATCGCGGTCTTGCCGACCCCCGCCTCGCCGAGGAGGACGGGGTTGTTCTTGGTCCGCCGGGAGAGGATCTGGATGACGCGCTCGATCTCGTTGGCGCGGCCGATGACCGGGTCGAGCTTCCCCTCGCGGGCGAGCGCGGTCAGGTCGCGACCGAACGCGTTCAGCGCCGGCGTCTTCGACTTGCCGCCGCCGGACGTCCCCTCGCCGCCGCTGCTCCCGGAGAAGGTCGTCTCCCCCTCCTCCTCGGGCTCCTGCTGGACGTCGGCGCCGAGGAACTCGAGCACCTCCTCGCGGACCTCCTCCAGCTTCACGCCGAGGTTGGTCAGGACGCGCGCGGCGATCCCCTCGTTCTCCTTGATGAGACCGAGGAGCAGGTGCTCGGTGCCGATGTAGTTGTGGCCGAGCTGCGACGCCTCCTCGAGCGAGAGCTCGAGGACCTTCTTGGCGCGCGGGGTGAACGGGAGCGAGCCCATGGTGACCATGGTCGGGCTCCCCTTCACGCTCTTCTCGATCTCGGCGCGGATCTTCTTCAGGTCGATCCCGAGGTTCTTCAGGACCGACGCCGCGACGCCGCTCCCCTCCTGGATCAGCCCGAGGAGGATGTGCTCGGTCCCGATGTACTCGTGGTTGAGCCGCTGAGCCTCCTGCTTCGCGAGGTTCATGACCTTTCGGGCGCGATCGGTGAAGCGGTCGAACATGTTGGTCGGTCCTCTGCGCTCCGAGCCGGGATGGGTCGGCTCCACATAGCTACTTTCGGGCGCCGCGCCGGTTTTCGTGAGCACCGATTCGTCGGATCCGCTCCGGGACCCGGCGGGGACGGCAACTTGCCGCGGCGACCGCGTCAGATCGCGCGCCCGGGGGAAGCACCCCCCGCGCCGGCCACGATCCCAACTCTCTCTCGAGCAAACTCTTAGACGGTCAGGCCCGAGGAAGCGACCGGATTTCGATCCGAGCGCTCCGAGACGGACGCACCTCGTGTGCCCGCCTGCCTGTTCGTAGTCGACCCGCGGCGACGGCGGTTGTCCAGCCGTTCACCCCGAGGAGGAGCCGCCGCCCTCCGCGAGCGATTCGCGGATGAGGCGCGCCCGCACGATGTCGCGGTGTCTGGTCTCCAGCGGTCCCCCGCCCTGGGACGCCTGGAGGTGTCCCGGCTGGCAGAGGTTGAACGTGCGGTTCACCGACTCGATGTCCAGTTCCTCGATCAGGCCGAGGTGGACTCCCATCCGGATCAGCGAGAGGTGCTCGAACGCCTCCTCGCTGGCGATCGTCCGCGCCGTCCGCAGGATGCCGAGCGCCCGCCAGACGCGGTCCTCGACGACGAGCCGGTCGTTGTCGAGGAGCTGCTTTCGGACGTCCCGCTCGAACGCGACGATCTTCGGCAGGACGCGCCGGACGTCGTCGAGGAGCTTCTCGGCGCTCCGGCCGAGCGTCACCTGGTTCGAGATCTGGTACAGGTCGGACAGCGCCTTCGTCCCCTCGCCGTAGAACCCGCGGACCGCGAGGTTCATCTTCGAGACCGAGTTGAAGACCTTGTCGATCTGCTTCGCGAAGACGAGCGCCGGCAGGTGCAGCATCACCGAGACGCGCATCCCGGTGCCGACGTTCGTCGGGCACGACGTGAGGTAGCCGAACCGCGCGTGGAACGCGAAGTCGATCAGCGCGGCGAGCTTCCGTTCGATCTCGCGGCTCCGGTCGAAGATCGAGTTCAGGTCGAGGCCGGACGCGAGGCACTGGATGCGGAGGTGGTCCTCCTCGTTCAGCATCAGCGCGATCCGCCCCGGCTCGTCGCTCACCACGCCCCGATCCCCGAGGCCGTTCGCGTGCTCGAGGCTGATGACGTGCCGCTCGACGAGGACCAGCCGATCGATGTCGGTCAGCTCCTCCAGCGAGACGAAGTCGAGGTCGGGGGCCAGTCCGGCCGCCTCGATCCGCGGCTGGAGGTGTTCGCAGAGCTCGTGCGACTCCTCCTCGCCGAGCCGGGCGCGGAGCGGGAACCCGACGACGTTGCGGGCGAGCCGGATCCGCGACGAGAGCACGATGTCCGACTCCGGGCCGGAGCCTCGGAGCCACTCGCCCACCGGCGGGACCTCCGGCGCGTCGTCCGTCATTCGTCCGGCTCCGCGAGCTGCTTCTCGACCTCGGTGATCCGGTCGCGCAGGCGCGCCGCCTCCTCGTACCGCTCCTCGTCGACCACGCTCTTCAGCCGGCGCCGGAGCTCGACCAGCTCGCGCTGGAGGGCCGGCTGGGCCCCCTCGGTCGCCGCGGCGGCGGTCGGCGCCGGCCCGACGTGCTCGGTCGCGCCGTGGACCTTCTCCAGCAGCGGCAGCAGCCCGCTCTCGAACGCATCGTAGCAGGTGGTGCAGCCGAACCGGCCCTTGATGCGGAACTCCTGGTAGCTCATGCCGCACTCCGGACAGACGATCGTCTTCCCCGTCCGGGCGCCGCCCTCCTTTTGATGCAACTCGATCAGGGAGGTCGCGAACTTCATCGCCGCGCCGGGCGGGGGCTTGGTGGACGTCCCCGACTCCTTCGCGCACGCCTCGCACAGGTGCATCTCGGTCGGCTCGGCGTTCTCCGAGTCGATCTCGGTGAGGTGCACCGTCGCGCGCGCCTTCTTGCACACCTGGCAGACGTTGTTCATCGCATGTCGTTCCGGCGTGTCCCGGCGACGCGGGGCTCCTCTGAAGGGAGATCGGACCGCGGCGCGGCGTTCTTGAATCCCACTCTAGTGCGGCGGAGGCCCACCCTTCAACGGATCCATGGCCAGGGCCCGGAACCGCTCGCCGCGCTCGACGAAGTTCCGGAAGGCGTCGTACGACGGGAACGCCGGCGCCAGGAGGACCACCTCGCCGCTCCTCGCGGCCTCGCGAGCGGCCGCGACCGCGCCCTCCAGGTCGGACGTCTCGACGACCCGCGCGTGACCGGCCTCCCGGAGCGCCCGGGCCAGCCGCGGACCGGACGCGCCGAACGTCACGGCCACCCGCGCCCGCGCCGTCGCCCGCGCCGCGAGCTCCTCGACCGCGACGCCGTTCTCCACTCCCCCCGCGAGCAGCACGACCTCCTCGGCGAACGCGTCGAGCGCCGCGCACGCCGAGCGCGGCGTGGTGGCGATCGAGTCGTCGATCCACTGGACCCCCGCGTCGACGTGCACCGTCCGCAGCCGGTGCGGGAGCCCCTCGAAGCCGCGCGCCGCCCGCGCCGCGTCGTCCGGAGACACGCCGAGCCAGGTCGCCGCCGCCGCCGCCGCCGCGACGTTGCCGGCGTTGTGGGCGCCCCGGATCCGGAGCTCGTCCGCCGGCACGAACGGCGCCTCGGGATCGAACCAGACGACCTCGCCCGGGAACCCCTCGGCGAACGCCCGCACCTCCGGGTCCCGCCGGTTCAGGACGGCCGCCCGCGCTCCCTCCAGCGCGGTCCGCTTCACCGCGCGGTACGCCTCGAACGTCCCGTGCCGGTCGAGGTGGACCGGGAAGAGGTTCGTCACGACCGTCGCCTCCGGTCGGCGCGCGAGGCCGACGATCTGTTCGAGCTGGAACGAGGAGATCTCGAACACGACCACCTGCTCGCGGCCGAACGCGTCGGCCCGCTCGACGATCGGCGCGCCGACGTTCCCGGCGAGCGTCGTCTCGAACCCGCCCTCCGCGAGCATGGCGCGCAGGACCGCGGCCGTCGTCGACTTCCCCTTCGACCCGGTGACGAGGACCAGTCGCGCCCGGAGCCGCGAGAGCGCGAGCCCGACCTCGCTCGTCCACGGCACGCCCGCGGCGCGCGCGGTCTCGAGGTACGGCGAGGTGTCCGGGACGGCCGGGTTGACGACCAGGAGCTCGGTCCGCGCGAACTCGTCGTGGTCGTGCCGCCCGAGGGTCCGCCGGAACGGGACGCCGTCGAGCGCCGCGAGGGTCTCCTCCAGCGCCGCCTCGTCCCGGAGGTCGGTGACCGTCACCTCCGCGCCGCGTCCGACCAGGAACCGGACGACCGCCTCCCCGCCGCCGAACAGCCCGAGCCCGCAGACGAGGACGCGGCGCCCCCGGAGCTCGGAGTCGGCGGGGAAGGTCGGGTCGCCCATGCGCGTCGCGGGCCGAGCCTCAGCGCAGGCGGAGCTCCGCCGCCTCCTTCATCTTCCGCTCGACCACCTCCGGCGCGGTCTCCTCGGGGCCGTTCGGCGCGAGGACGTACCGGTAGTGGCGGTGGTCGGAGTACTCGTCCGCGGTCAGGGTCTCGTAGTAGAGGTCGTACGGGAACTCCTGGAAGAACGGCGGCTCCATCGCCTCGAACGAGCGGACCGTCTCGTACCCCATCTTGCGGCAGACGATCTCGCGGGTGCCGTAGTGCGTGAACGGCACCGAGACGGGGCTCGGAC
>JAUIEL010000457.1 GCA_030428825.1 bacterium | reverse complement strand
GCCGCTGCCGTTGCGGTGCCCGGGTTGCCCCACGAGGTCGCCGCGGAACGTCGCGCGGTCGAGGCTGAGCTCGCCCAGCACCTGCCGGCCGAGCGTGCCCGGCCAGATGTGCCCGGAGGGGACGTCGCCGCGCGGCCAGGGGGCGCGCGACGAGGCCGGGGGGCCGGCGACGCTCTCTCAAGCCGACGCACACTTCGCGCGGGCGTTCCTCGCATCCGATCTGGTCGACACGAGAATCCACCTCGCAGCCGCGCTTCGCCACGACGCGGGACATCGAGAAGCGCTGGCCAGCCTGGCGTGCATCGACCTCCTGTTCGGTGACCTGGAGCGGATGGAACGCACCCTCATCGCCTACCGGGCTCGCGTGCCGAACGACCCGACGCCTCGGCTGCTCAGCGCGTTCTTGCTCGCCCGCCGAGGGTCCACGGACGAAGCGATGTACGAGCTCCGGCCGATAGTCGAACATTGCGAGGAGGAGCTGCTCGAGGCAATCGAGGGCGGAATCTCCATGCTGAGCGCCTGCGGAAACCTCGACGGTTTCCTCCTCGAGCGTCTCGACTCGACGTCTCACGGTTCGTGGGCCGATCCCCAGCTCATCGGCGCCACGGTGTCCATTGCCCGACGCCTCGGGTCGCTCGTACAGGTGCTGATGCGAGATCCGTCGCAGTCCGACGGCCTGCGAATCCAAGTCACGCTCCCGCCGGCGCTCGTGCGATTCCTCACTCGCGCCCCGGGTGTAGCCCTGAAGAGGGCGTTGTCCCCCACATCGAGCAGCCTGGAGCCCGCCGTCGCAGAACTCGTAGAGATCGCTCCACTCAACGAAGTGCTCCTGGCGCGCGGAGTCCTCCTATTCGAGGCTGGGCAGTACGAGGACGCGGAGTTCCACTTCCACCAGACGTCATCGAAGCCTGGCTTGGCGCCCACGCCACGATTCTCCAAGTTCGCTGAGTTTCTGGCCCAACTCGGGCAGCTGGATCCCGACTGGACGTCTCCTTCTCTCATCCCCGACCCGCTCCGACGCCGAGCGATCCGAACGCTCGACGAGGCGGTCGCCCTCGGCGGGTACAGCGAGAAACAATGGACAATTCTCTGCGGCGCGGCGTTCAGGATCGGCGCCGGTCGGAGCGCGGGAGACGCCGTACGTACCTGGCTGCGCGAACGTCCAGACGAGCCGCAGGCGCTCGCCTTCAAGGCCGCGGTTCTGGTGGCACGCGGCGCATACGCGCAGGCCTTGGTCGTGGCGGACAAGGCGCTATCTCTCGATCCGACGAATGAGATCGCGCGGTCCTGGCGGATGGATGCGATCGCCAACATCGGGAAGGTCGGCCCGCCGTTCGCCGCTGTGCCGCTCGCGAACTATCTCGATCCAACGGCGTCCGAAACCGTGTCCGGTGGAGGTGACCAGGACGACTGACTCGCGGTCGCCGCGCTCGCCTCCGTACCGGCCGCCCAGCCGCCTTCGATCTCCTCGCGCAGAAGCCGAGGCGCCTCCGGTTCCCCGCTCCGCCAGCTCCCGGCTCAGGACGAGGCACTCGCAACGGTGGCCATGGGGAATCCATGCGCGCGGACGCGAACCCTCGCTGAAGCGGGCCTCCTCGAGGCTGCATGAAGCGGCGGTCCCTCAAGAGATGCGTACCCCATGCGCGCCGTCTCGAGACATTCACAGCTTCACGTCGCCGTCACGCGCCTCCCTCCACCCCCAGCCGCTCCATGATCCGCTCCGGGCGCTCCGGCGGGCGGAAGCCGAGCTTCGCGTACAGGCCGTGCGCGTCGGCTGTGACGAGCATCCAGCGGCGCAGTCCGCGGACGTCCGGGTGGGCCATGGCGGTCGCGACGAGGCGGCGGCCGAGGCCGTGGCGGCGGTGTTCCTCGAGGACGTAGACGTCGGCGAGGTAGGCGAACGTCGCCCGGTCGGTGATCACGCGGGTCAGGCCGACCTGCGCGCCGTCCCGGAGGAGGTGGAAGTTGAGCGAGCCGCGGAGGCTCCGTTCGACGGTCTCCCGGGCGATCCCCTTCGACCAGTACGCGTCGACGAGGAACGCGTGGACCGCGTCGACGTCGGCGCGGGCGTCGTCGGTCGTGATCTCGTAGCCGGCGTCCATCGGAGAGGCGGAGCGCGCCGGAGGTCTCAGCCGATCCGCTCGTACAGGTCGATCGCCGGGTGCTCGCGAAGGAGCTCGTCGAACCGGGCCTTGAACGCGGTCAGGTGGTCCGACTCGAGGTGGCGGTCGAGGTGCGCCTTCGACTCCCAGTTCTCGTGGAACAGGAACGTCCCCGGGTCGTCCGCCGCGACGTGGAGGTCGTAGTTCAGGCAGCCGGCCTCGGCTCGGGTCTTCGCCAGCAGCCCCTCGAGGACGGAGCGCGTCTCCGCCTCCTTCCCCGGCTTCGCTCGGATCGTCGCCACCACGGTCACCGGAACCGCCATCACTCCTCCTCGTTCGTTCGGGCTCGGACGCCCCTCCCTCCCACGGCGATCAGTCCGCGAGCCGGTCGGGCGCCTCCGTTCGCTTCATCAATCGGCGCAGCGACGCCTTCACGGCGCGCCACTCGTTCCGCAACGCCTGCGCGTCCCCGCCGCCGAGCGCCCGCGCGATCTCCTCCCACGACAGTCCGCCGTAGTACCGGAGCTCGACGATCCTCGCGTCCCGCTCGTCCTCCGCCGCCAGCGACTCCAACGCCTGGTGGACGTCGATCACCTCGTCGACGTCTCGGTCGTCGTCGGCGACCAGCGAGTCGTCGAGCGGCAACCGCTCGCGGCCGTCCCCCCGCTTGGCCGACTGGCGGGCGCGGGCGAGGTCGACGAGGACCCACCGCATCGCGCGCGTCCACATGGCGAGGAAGTGCTCGCGACCCTGCGCCGGCGGCCCGGCCCCCTCGATCATCCGCAGGTAGGTCTGATCGACGAGGGACGAGAGCTGCGGGGCATCCGCGAGGTTCTTCCATCGGAGGAGCATGCGGGCGGCCCGCTCGCGCATCTCGTCGTAGACGCTGGGGGTGAGGTCCATCGGCATACGGGTAGGTCCGGCGAAGGGGAAGGGTATCACCCATCTCGCGAAACGACCGGACCGCGGCGCCGCTGAATCCCGTACCGGAAGAGCGGGAAGGTCCGGGAGGAGCGTGCGGGGCGCCGTGGGCTCGGCGTCCGCGCGCCCGGCCTCCGCGCCGGGAGTCCCGGGGCCCCGCCGTCGCAGCGATCGGCGGGGCCCCTCTCTCTCGTCTCGCCCCCTTCGTGGCGAACGGCCCCGTCCGTGCGGGCAGACGGCAGGTGAGCGGCCCCAGCGCGACCGGGATCCGCTAGGCTCCCGGCGCTCGGACGGACCGGCGGCCGTCCGGTTCGAGACCGAAGAAGGCCCCCCGGACGCCGACGGCGTCCTCCCCCACCCGTATCGCAGAAAAGGAAGTTTCGATGGGATTCATCAAGGAGTTCAAGGAGTTCGCCCTCAAGGGGAACATGGTCGACATGGCCGTCGGCATCATCATCGGCGGCGCGTTCGGCGGCATCGTGCAGTCGCTGATCAAGGACGTCGTCATGCCGGTCGTCGGCCTGGTCGGCGAGGCCGACTTCACGAACCTCTACCTCCCGCTCAGCGACGCGGTGAAGGCGAAGCTCGAGACGAACCCGAACCTCTCGCTCGAGGAGGCCCGCGAGATCGGGCCGGTCCTCGCGTGGGGGAACTTCGCCACGATCGCCGTCAACTTCCTCATCCTCGCGTTCGTGATCTTCCTGATGATCAAGGCGATGAACAACGCGAAGAAGAAGTTCATGGAGGAGGAGCAGAAGGCGCCCCCGAAGCCGGCCGAGGACATCGTCCTCCTCCGCGAGATCCGCGACTCCCTCAAGAAGGCCTGACCTTCCGGGGAGGGGGGCCTCACGCTCCCCTCCCTCTCCCCGGGGCCCAGCCCCGGCCCCCGCTCCCAAGCTCCCCCGGCCCGGAAAAACCGCCCCCTCCCGGTGACTACACCCGTAGTCTCGACTACAGTCGTAGTCCTCGCCCTTCCCCCGGGAGCCCTCGCCATGCCCTCCGACGCCCCGCGCATCTCCGACGCCGAGTGGGAGGTCATGAACCGGATCTGGTCGGACCACCCGGCGACGGCCCAGGAGGTCCACGACGACCTCGGGCCTCGCCGCGGCTGGTCCGACCGGACGGTGAAGACCCTCCTGACCCGTCTCGTGAAGAAAGGCGTCCTCGGGTACCGGGAGGACGGCCGGCGGTATCGCTACCACCCGCTCGTCTCTCGCGACGCCTGCCTCCGGGTCGAAAGCCGCTCGTTCGTCGAGCGGGTCGCCGGCGGGTCGGTCAGCCCGCTCCTCGCCTGGTTCGTGAAGGAGGGCGAGCTCGGGAAGGACGAGATCGACGAGCTCCGTCGGCTCCTCGAGGAGCGCGCGCGCGAGGACGACCGATGAGCGGCGCATCGACGACGATCGCCCGCTGGCTGATCGAGACCGGGTGGCAGGTGACGCTCCTCGTGGCGCTCGTCCTGCTGGCCGAGGCGGTCCTCGGGCGGATCCTCACGCCGCGCTGGCGGTTCGGCCTCTGGCTCCTCGTCGTGGCGCGACTCGCGATCCCGTGGTCGCCCGAGCTCGACGCCGGCCTCCTCCGGTGGCGGGTCGACTCGGTCACGCGACCGATCCCGGCCTGGGTCGAGCCCCCTACCTCCCGCCGGACCGCCGACCCGACCCCGCCCCGCGGCGGCACCGTCGCGCCGCGCGGCGACGGCGCCGCGCTCTCCCCCCTCCGATCGTCGCCCTCCCTCCCCGATCGCGCGTCTCCGCCGGCGGAGCCGCGCCGCGCCTTCGACCCGACCGCGCTGGTCGTCGGGGCGTGGCTCGCCGGCCTCCTCGCGCTCCTGGGACGCGACCTCTTGCGCGAGATCCGGTTCCGGCGGCGACTGGGCAACGCCGCACCGACGCGGAACGAGGCCCTCCTCGCCCTGGTCGAGGAGGGGCGACGGGCGGTCGGGTTGCGCGTCCCGGTCGAGACGCTCGAGACCGACCTCGTGGGCGCCCCGGCGGTCTTCGGCGTCCGGCGGCCGCGGCTGCTCGTCCCGCCCGCGATCGCCGCGTCGCTCTCGGACGAGGCGCTCCGTCCGATCGTGCTCCACGAGCTGTTCCACGTCCGGCACCGCGACGTGGCGGCGAACCTCGTCCTCGCGGTGCTGCGCGCCGTGCACTGGTTCCACCCGCTCGTCCACCTCGCGCTCCGCCGCCTCGTCGACGCCCGTGAATCGGTGCGCGACTGGCAGGCGCTCTCCCGTTCGGCCGGGCGCTCGCCGCGCCGTTACGCCGAGACGCTCCTGAAGCTCGCCTCACCCCCGTCCGCGGTCGCCCTCGGCATCGGTCCGAGGGGACGCGACCTGAGAAGGAGGATCCTGATGATCACCGCGTTCGATCGCCTCTCGAAGCGCGCGCCGCTCGCCGCGGCCGCCGGCGCCGCCCTCGTCGCCAGCCTCGGCTGGATCACGTTCACGCAGGCCGCGCCGCCCGCGGTCCTCCCCGAGCTCGGCGGCCGGCCGGCGGGGGAGGACGGCCTCCGACGCGTGGAATGCGAACGGGAGACGCCGCCTCCGCCGTGGCGCGCCCCGATGGAGCGGAAGCTCGACGCCACCGTCGACGTCGACCTGCGGGACGTCACGTTCGAGGAGGCGATCCGGTTCGTGCGCGAGGCGACGGCGTTGAACGTCGTCGTCGAAGAGGACGTGCTCGGGGAGTTCGGGGACGCGGAGGTGACGCTCGTCGCCGAGGACCTGCGCGCCCGTGACCTCCTGACGATCGCCTGCCGCGCCGTCGCCGACGCCGACCTCGGGTTCGCGCTCGCCGACGGCGTCGTGGT
>JAUIEL010000456.1 GCA_030428825.1 bacterium | reverse complement strand
GGACTGCGTGAGCGTGGTCGAGTTCGTCCGGCGTCAGGGCGAAGCGGCCGGATTGTGCGACGTCCGCCCGTCGGGATCGATCACGGTCGGGCGACTCGGCGCCCAACTGGCGCCGTTCGCGGAGCTGGCGGCGGCGGGCGTCCGGCTGTTCACCGACGACGGCTCGGGTGTCCAGGACCCGCTCCTCATGCGTCGGGCGTTCGAGTACGCCGTCGATCTCGACATCGTGCTCGCCCAGCACTGCGAGGTGAAGCGCCTCACAGAGGGCGCGGTGATGCACGAGGGGCACTGCTGCTCGAAGTTCGGGCTGCCGGGCTGGCCGTCGCTCGCCGTCCAGGCCGCGTTGAACTCGTGCCCGTCGACGCCGCCGTTCACGCCGTTCGCGTCGCCGTGGTAGACGTGGACGAACCCCGCGACGTCGAACGGGTCCGGGCCGACGATCGGCGGGAGCTGCGCGTGGCCGCGCGCCCCGATCACCACGTCGTCGAAGCCGTCGCCGTTCAGGTCGTCGGCGATCGTCCCGGACCACGCGTAGTAGGTCGGCGGGATCGCGAGCCCCGACGCCGTCCACGCGAGGACCATCCCGCCCGAGGACGAGGTGTGCGGCACGCCGAGGAAGACGTAGGCGGTCCCCGGGTCGTAGACGAGGCTGCTCCCCGGCTGGTACGCCTTCCCCGTGACGAGCACGAGCGCGTCGTCGGCGCCGTCCCCGTTCACGTCGCCGACGCCGACGGGCCGCGCGCCGTACTGGCTCGCGAGCGGGTTCGGGACGTCGACCTGCCACCCCGGGGCCGCGGCCAGGCCGTCCGGGCTCCCTCGGAACAGTCGGAGCTGCGGCGAGCCGTTCTCCCCGACCAGGAGGTCGTCGAACCCGTCGCCGTCGAAGTCGCCGAGCACGTGGTGCGGACTCGCGAAGTGCTCGGTCGGCAGGCCGGCGTGGATCCAGTCCGGCGTCCACGCGGGGCAGAGGTCGAGCGGCTCCCCCTCGGCCGCGAAGAGGCTCACGCGGCCGGCGTCGGTCAGGCCGTTCGGATCCGCGCCGTCGTTGGCGACGGCGAGCGTCTCGGTCGCGTCGAGCTCCGGGTCGCCGACCGCCTCGAGCCAGGCGGTGTGGCCGCCGTTCGGCGTCCAGAGCGGCGTCTCCCACTCCGCGTGGACGGAGAGCGGTGAGGTCCCGGACAACAGCCCGCGGAAGACGCGCACGCGACCGGTCGCCGGACCGACCGGCGGCGCCCACGTCGAGGAGAGGACGGCGAGGTCGGCCGCCCCGTCCGCGTCGAGGTCGGCGGCGACGAGCGAGAGCCCCGCGGTCTCGAACCACGGCACGCTCGCGACGGTCCACGAGCTCGGGGCGAACCCGTTGCTCGTGCCGCGGTGGAGGCGCATCGGCTCGTAGACGCCACCGCCGTAGTTCACGTTCGGCTGCGCGATCACGAGGTCGTCGAAGCCGTCCCGGTCGAAGTCGGCCGCGGCGAGGTCCCGGCTGACCGTCCCGTTGCCGCCGAACGTGGCGAACGCGCCGCCCATGTCCTGTCCGGGCTGGCCGGCCGTCGACGTGTAGATCCAGTGCCGCCCCTGCAGGGTCACGTCCTGAGGCCCGCCCTCGCCGGTGATCGCGAAGTCGAGGTTCCCGTCCGCGTTCACGTCTCCGACCTCGTGGAGGAACTTCCCGAGGTAGCACTGGGTCCGGTCCGACTGGACCCACCACGCCGCGTCCGCGATCGTCGCGGTCTTCCCGCCCGGCAGCCCCGTGCCGGCGGCGCCGTGGAAGAGGAAGACGGCCCCCTCGTAAATGTGGTTCAGGTCGGCGCTCGTGTATCGCTCGACGCCGACGAGCAGGTCGTCGACACCGTCCGCGTTCAGGTCCCCGGGGCCGAGCACGGCGCACCCGACGTTCAGGACGTGCGGGTGCTCGCCGCGGACGATCCAGTCCGCCTCGGTGACGAGCGCGTCGACGCCGCCGTTCGGCCCGTTCGGGCCGCCGTGGAACACATGCACCGATCCGTAGGTGATGCCGGCGTTCCCGTTCAGGGTGCTGATCGCGATGTCGGCGAAGCCGTCGGCGTTCACGTCGCCGATTCCCCGCGCGGTCCACCAGAGCGACTCGAGCGTGTTCCCGCCGAGCACCGTCCAGGAGGGCGTCGTGGCGAACCCATCGGCCTCGCCGAGGTACAGGTCGACCCGCCCCGACCCGTGGACCGGAACCTGCGCCGGCGCCCCGCGCGCGAGCACGAGCAGGTCGACCCGCCCGTCCCCGTTCACGTCCCCGGCGCCGGCGGCACGGGTCCCGACGTACTCGTAGGCGAGCGTCCCCTCGGCCTCCCATGTCGGCGTGTCGGGGAGGATCTGGGCCGAGGATCGAGGGGCGAGGAAGACGAACGGCAGGGAGGCGAGGAGGAGAGTGCGCATGCCCAGGAGAAAGCGGCGCGGGTCCGTCGCGTGACGCGGAATCGCGGCCTCGTCCCGAACGGCGTCAGACCCCACGACGTGCGTGAGGTGGGGTCAGACCCCACTCCGCGCCTGACGAAGGTCGGAAGCTGCGGTGTCCCGAACGGCGTCAGACCCCACGACGTGCGTGAGGTGGGGTCAGACCCCACCCCGCGCCTGACGAAGGTCGGAAGCTGCGGTCGGTTTGAAGGCATCCGGCCGAGCTCGCTCCGAGGGAGTCGGGCGGGATGCGCCACGTGCGCCCGCACGCCGACCCCGCGCTCGCCTCGGACGGCCCTCCGCGGAGGGAATCGCTACCGCGAGGTGACGAATGAGTGAGGTGGGGTCAGACCCCGCTGCTTGCGCGTCGTGGGGTCTGACGCCGTCGGGTTCGACGCCGTCGGGTTCAGCGGGCGGTGTTCCTCAGGGGCTCCTCGGCGGGGTGGGTCACGCCATGAGCGTCGATCAGGGCGACCGCTCGGGCGGCGAGGGTGCGGGCGGCGGTTTCGTCGCCGATCGCGAGCGCGGCGCCGGATGCTTCGGCGAGGCAGCCGACGGCGAACGCGAAGTTCCCGGTCGCTTCGCTCGCGTCGGCGGCGGCGCGGAGCTTCGGGATCGCTTCGGCCGGGCGGCCGGTCTCGAAGAGCGCCTTCCCGAGCTTCCCCGTCGACGCGGCGACGTACGCGTGATCGTCCCCGTACGCGCGGCGCTGCAGCGGGATCAGCGCCTCGTAGATCGGGACCACCTCGGCGTGGAACCCGGCCCGGAAGAGGCACCCCGCACCGTTCCCCCGCAGGAGGACGGCGTACGCGTGCTCCGGCCGGTAGTACGCCGCGAACCAGTCGGCGAGCGCGAGGTAGGCGCGTCCGGCCGCCTCGAACTCCCCCTTCATCTCGAGCAGCCCGGCGAGGTTCGCCTCGGTCATCCGGGTCGCCGGGACGTCCGGCCCGAACACCTCGCGCTGGAGCGCGAGCGCCTCCTCGTACGCCGCGCGCGCCTCCTCCCCGCCTCCGAGCTTCCGATGCGCGAGCCCGAGCGCGTTCAGCGCCACCGCGAGGTCGCTCGGTCGCGCTCCGGCCGCCGACCGGAGGACCGCGAGCGTCCCCTCCGCCTCGGATCGGGCCTCCTCGAACCGGCCCGCCTTCAGCAGCGCCCCGACCAGCGTCACGCGCTCGCGCGAGACGAACGCCGGCCCCGCGCCGCGATGCTCGAGCTCGGCGAGGGCGCGGCGACGAAGTTCGAGCTCCTCGCCCGGCCGCTGCTGCCGCCGGCGGACGCTCGCGAGCACGCCGAGGTATCCTCCCGCCTCCGGGGGAACGAGCTCGTCCGGCGCCGCGGCGGCCCACTCGTTCGCCCGGAGCGCGTCCGCCTCCGCCTCGTCGACCCGATCGAGATTCAGGTGCACCGCGCTCCGCAGCGCCAGCGCCGCCCCGCGCAGCGGTTCGACCCAGCTCTCCTCCACTCCCTCGAGCGTCTCCACCAGCCCGTCGAGCAGCGGCAGCGCGCCCCGATCGTCCCCGAGGTGGTGCCGCACCTTCGCGATCGAGTACGACAGCCGCGCCCGGTCGACCGGCCGGTCCGCGAGCTCGGCGCCGAGCTTCTCCGCCGCCGCGTCGAGCACGTCCATCGCGGTCGGCTGGCGCCCTCCGTTCCGTTCCGGGTTCACCTCCCCGAACGCGTCGAGCAGGAACCGCACCACCTCCTCGGCCTGCGCGTGGGCGGTCTCCGCGTCCGCGAGCGACCGCTCGAGCCGCCCGGCGTACCGGTGCTGCTGCACGAGCAGCGCCGTCGGGAGCAGCACGACCAGCAACGCGCCGAGCCCGACCGCCACCGCGAGCGCCGGCCGCCTCTCGCACCACCGCCGCGCCCGCAGCCACGGACCGAGCGGCTCGGCGGCGACCGGCTCGCGGGCGAGGAGACGCGCGAGGTCCTCCTCGAACTCCGCCGCGTCCCCGTACCTCCGGCCCCGCTCGACGTCGAGCGCCTTGCGGACGACCGTGTCGACGTCCGCGGCGACCGCTCGGTTCCGCGCCCGCAGCGGCTCGACCTCCCCGGTGACGATCCGCCGCGCCACCTCCGCCGGGCCGTTCCCGAGCACGTGCGGCTGAAGCGCGAGCAGCTCGTACAGCGTCGCCCCGAGCCCGTACACGTCCGCGCGCGCGTCGGCGTCGCGGTCGCCGCGGACCTGCTCGGGCGCCATGTAGAGGAGCGTCCCGAGCGCGGCGCCGCTCCGGGTCAGCGTCTCGCTCCCTTCGGCCGCGGTCAGCCCGAAGTCGATCAGCCTCGCCCGCCCGTCCGGCGTGACCATCACGTTCGACGGCTTCACGTCGCGGTGGATCACGCCGCGCGCGTGCGCGTGATGCAGCGCCGCCGCGACCTGCCGCGCGAGATCGAGGCACGCGTCGACCCAGCTCCCTCGCCACGCGGGCGGGACCTCCCCGTTCCCCTCTCCCTCCACCTCCGCGCCGACGGCGCTCGCGAGGTCCGGGCCGGTCAGCGACTCCGGCGCCCGCCCCCCGAGCGCGCGGACGACCTCTGCGAGCGAGACCCCGCGGACCCGCTCCATCGCGAACCACGGCAGCCCGCCGTCCTCGCCGACCGACAGGACGGGGACGATCCCCGGGTGCTCGAGCCGGGCGACCGCCTCGACCTCGCGGCGGAAACGCGCCCGCGCCTTCCCGAGGAACAGGAGGTCCGGACGGACGATCTTGACCGCGACGTCGCGACCGAGCTCCTCGTCGTGCGCCGCCACCACGACCCCCATCCCTCCCCCGCCGAGCCGCGCCCCGATCCGGAACGGGCCGAGCCGCTCGGGAAGGGCCGCGTCGCGGGCGTCCGGGAGCTCGCCGAGGAGGTCCTCGAGCGCCGAGACCCGGGCCCGCAGCTCGTCCGCCCGGTCGGGGTGGGCGCGGAGCAGGTCGTCGAGGGACTCGTCGCTCCCCTCCGCGCGGGCGTCGAACCACCGGACGAGGATCCCTTCGGCCTCGTCGGAGGGCTCTTCGAAGCGCACGAACGGCACGGGATCGGACATTCCGGAGGGAGGATAACGGACTCGGCGTCCCCTCCCGGAAAGCCGCGGCGCGACCGGCGTGACACCCCGCGCCGGAGTCGCCGCCGACGGGCTGGTACCATCGGGGCATGGACGACGACGACGTCCTCGCGTCCCGCGTCAGCGACGGCGACCTCGGCGCCGGAGACGACCTCCTCGTCCGGCACCTCCCCGGCCTCCTGTCGTTCGTCCGGCGACGCGCGGCGGACCTCGCGCCGAAGGAGTCCGCCTCCGACCTGGTCCAGTCGACCTGCCGCGAGGTGCTCGCCGACCTCGCCGCCGGCCGCCTCGTCTACCGGGGCGAGGGGGAGTTCCGCGCCTGGCTGTTCGAGGCCGCGCTGTTCAAGGTGAGGAACCG
>JAUIEL010000455.1 GCA_030428825.1 bacterium | reverse complement strand
CGCTCGCCCATCTCGACCTCGATCTCCTGGAACTCCTCGAGGGTGAAGTCCGATTCGTCCTTCAGGGAGATCTCGATCTCGTCGAACGACCCGACCTGGGCCGCCCGCACCCTTCCGCGCCGGGCCAGCTCCAGGAGGGCCAGGAAGCGACCGATCACCGACTCCCGGTCCTTGGACCCCTCGAACAAACCCGTGAATCTAACAGCTTTTCGCTCCCGCAGGATGGCGAAGACCTCGTCGATGTACTCCCGGAGCGGTTTTTCGGTCTTGAGGAGGCGCGGCATCCGCGTGAAGCCGGTCTCCTTCAGGATGACCGCGAACGCCTTCACGAGGTCCATGAGATCGATCTCCTCGAGCTCGATCTCCTTCTCCTCGCCGACGACCTTCGGGGGGCGGTACGGATAGATGAGGGCCCGCTCCTGCGCCAGGTCCTTCAGGTCCCGGCTCGCCATCTTGAACCGCTTGTACTCGAGGAGCTGCTGGATCAGCTCGTCCTCGGGGTTCAGCTCCTCCTCGAGGTCGACCTCCTCCTCGATCGGGAGGAGGGTGCGGGACTTGATCAGCATCAGGGTCGACGCCATCACCAGGAACTCTCCGGCGACGTCGACGTCGAGCTCCTGCATCTCCTTGATGAACGACAGGTACCGGTCGCAGATGTTCGCGATCGGGATCTCGTTGATCTCGACCTCCTCCTGCTTCACCAGGTGCAGCAGGAGGTCCATCGGGCCGCTGAAGTTGTCGAGCGCGACGGTGTACGTCATGTCGGCCTACAACCATCCCCCGTAGGTGTCGGTCCACCAGTCCCAGGTCGGCTTGAACGTGCTCCGCAGGATCTGCTGGAGGGCGCTGTCCTCGAGGCCCCAGTGGTTCGGCGGGGACCAGACCATCAGCAGGAGCAGCACCACGAAGCCGACCGCGTCGAGCCGATACCAGAGCGACTGGACCGGTCGGGGAAGAAGGTACGCCAGGAAGCGGGACCCGTCCAACGGCGGAATCGGGATCAGGTTGAAGATCGCCAGCAGGATGTTGATGAAGATCCCGAACCGGAAGAGCTGGCTGGACATCGCGTCCGAGCCCGCCTCCCCGAACCGGACGAACAGGCCGGTGAAGATCAGCGCCTGGAGGAGGTTGCTCAGCGGCCCCGCCACCGCGATCAGGGCGAAGTCGCGGGCCGGGTGGCGGAGGTTCTCCTTCACCACCGGCACCGGCTTGCCGGCCCCGAAGATGAACGGCGACCCCGAGAAGAGGAGGAGCGCCGGGAGGAGGACCGACATCACCGGGTCGAGGTGAGGGAGCGGGTTCAGCGTGACCCGCCCGCGCGCCTTCGCGGTCCCGTCGCCGCAGGCGTTCGCCACGAACGCGTGCGCGGCCTCGTGGAGGGCCACGGCGAGCAGCAGGATCGCGAGTTTCCCGAAGTTGAGCGCGGTGAAGGCTTCGGCCAACGGATCTCCTCGAGGGACCGGACGATTCTAGCCCACCGGCCCCGCGAACGCGCCCGACGGAGAGGGTCCCGGCGTTGAGATCGCGCCTCCCGTCGAGTAGCTTCGACCTCCTCCTAGGTCCCTTTCCCGCAACCGGTTGACGGTCCCGACCGCGGCCGTCCGAGACCTCCTCGATGACGCCGGAACCCGAACCGACGCCCGACGACGCGCGCGACCGCACCCTCGACGAGGGACGGAAGGTCCTCCTCGCCGGCGCGGACTGCCTCCGGGCGATGGCGGACCGCCTCGACGACGCGTTCGTCCGGGCCGTCGACGCGGTCCTCGCCTGCCGCGGCAAGGTCGTCACCACCGGCATCGGCAAGGCCGGCCACGTCGCCTCCAAGATCTCGGCCACGCTCGCAAGCACCGGCACCAGCTCGATTTACCTCCATCCAAGCGACGCGCTGCACGGCGACCTGGGGCGGGTCCGGAGCGAGGACCTCGTCCTCCTCCTCTCGAACAGCGGGGCGAGCCGCGAGCTGGTCGAGCTCCTCCCGCCGCTCCGCTCGATCGGGGCGGCCCTGGTCGCGATGACCGGCGAGCGCCGGAACCCGCTCGCGCAGGAGGCGGACGTCGCGCTCTGCTTCGGCCGTCACGACGAGGCGGGGCACCTCGGACTCGCGCCGACGACGTCGACCACCGCGATGCAGGCGCTCGGCGACGCGCTGGCGATGGCGGTCCTCGCCCGGCGGCGGTTCTCCCCGGCCGAGTTCGCCCGGTACCACCCCGGCGGGGCGCTCGGGCGGAGCCTCCTCCGTGTCGCGGATGTCATGCGGACCGGCGAGCGGAACCCGGTAGCGTCGCGCGAGCTTCCGCTGTCGGAGGTGCTCGGGCGGATGTCGGCGACCCCCGGCCGGCCGGGCGCGATGAGCCTCGTCGACGCGGACGGCCGGCTCGAGGGGTTCTACACCGACGGGGACTTCCGGCGGCAGGTCGAGGAGGCGGAGAAGGACGAGGGGTTCCGGTTCCTCGCCCGCCCGATCCACGAGTTCATGACGTTCCACCCGAAGACGATCGCGCCCGACCGGCTCGCCCAGGAGGGGATGCGGACGATGCGCGAGGCGAAGATCGACCAGCTCCCGGTCGTCGACGCGGACGGCCGGCCGGTCGGCCTGCTCGACGTGCAGGACCTGCTCGACGTGAGGGTCCTCGGTTGACGCCGCACGTCGTCCACCACGACGCCGTGAAGGGGGTCCGACTCTTCCTGATGGACGTCGACGGCGTCCTGACCGACGGGCGCCTCTGGTTCGGGACGGGCGGCTTCGCGATGAAGGCGTTCCACGTGCGGGACGGCATGGGGATCGCCAACCTCCACCGCGCCGGCGTCCTGACCGGGATCGTCTCCGGCCGGGACGACCCGGGGGCGCGCCGCCGCGCCGAGGAGCTCGGGATGGCGGTCGTCGTCACCGGCGAGTCGCGCAAGGGGAACGCCGTCGAGCGCATCCTCTCCGAACGCGGGCTCCCGGCCGAACGGGTCGCGTTCCTCGGCGACGACGTGAACGACCTCCCGGCGATGATGAAGGTCGGCCTGCCGCTGGCGGTCGCCGACGCGCACCCGGAGGTCCGCTCGTTCGTCCGCTACGTGACGCGGGCGCGCGGCGGGGCGGGCGCGGTGCGCGAGGTCGCCGACGCCATCCTCGGGGTCGACAGCGCCCTCGACGAGGAGGGCGCGTGAACCTCCGGGTCGTCGTCCGCTTCGCGCTCGTCCTGTTCGGCGGCGTCGTCCTCGTCTGGATCTTCGGCGTCGACGCCGACGAAGGGCTGCTCGGCAAGCGGAAGGAGCGGATCGCGGTCGACGACGGCGGGGCGCGGACCACGATCCCGGGGGCCGGGACCTCGCGCGAGACCGACGTGGCGCTGACCGACGCGGTCATCCCGGTCCGCGAGGAGCTCGAGGACCAGCCGGGCGTCCTGGTCCAGAAGTACTCGATCCACATCGGTCGGACGGAGAGCGCCGGCGCCAAGAAGATGCCGGCGGAGAAGGTCCGGATCGACATCTACAACAAGAAGCCGCCGCCCGAGGAGCGCCAGATCGCTCGCGTCCACGGCGACGTCGGCACGCTCTACTTCGCGACGGCGCCGGACGCGGCGGCGGGGTTCCGCGACGCCGCCGTCCACACGATGACGCTCGAGCGGAACGTCCTCGTGGAGTACCTCGACGAGGAGGGCGAGGTCGTCACGACCATGCGGTCGGAGCGCCTCGACCTCGCGGAGTCGTCGTTCGACGTCCCCGACCGCGCGCGCATCGAACAGGTCGGGATGACGATCGAGGGGGACGGCCTCCACTACGACAAGTCGAGCGGCTCGTTCTCGCTGGACCGGAACGTCGTCGTCACCGGCACGCGGTTCGGGCTCCCCGAGGCGGCGGCCGAGGACGCGCGGGAGGAGGACCGCCCCGAGGACGTGACGCCGTCCGTGAAGACGATCCGGTGCAAGGGCCGCTTCTCGTTCGTGCCGGCCGAGGATGACCCGGACGCGCCGGCCCGCGGCGACGACGAGCAGCTCGCCACGCTCGGCGGCGGGCTGCTCACCTTCCGGGAGGAGGTCGTCGGGTCGCAGGACGACTCCGAGCTCCGGTGCGACGAGCTCGAGATCACGCTCGAGGACGTCCCGCCGTCGACCCCCGGCGGGAAGGGGACGCTCGAGGTGACGAACGTCCTCGCCAAGGGGACGCCGTCGAGCCCCGCGATCCTGACGAACCCGCAGGGGACGCTCGTCGGGGAGACGCTCCACCTGGTCGAGACCGAGGACGGGCAGATCGTCACGCTCGACGGGCGGCCGGAGATCCGGGACGCGGCGTTCGGCGGCGACTCCGGCGAGGGCGCGACGACGTTCGACGCCGGCGCCCGGAGCCGCATCGTGGTCCGGCCGCGACCCGCGCCGGCGGACGAACCCGCTCCCGGCGGCGACGACGTGGCGACGGACTCCTCGGCGAGGGTCCTCGAGCTTCGCGACGACGCGTTCCTCGAGACGAACAGCGCCGACGCCGGGAAGCGGTTCCGCATCGAGGGGCACGCGATCGACCTCGAGTTCGGCGAGCGCGCCGTCGCCGCCGCGGATCCCGGGGCCCCGCCGGAGAAGGAGCTCCGGCTCGAGCGGCTCGTCGGGACGGGCGACGCGCGCGGCGAGTTCGCCGGCGGGACGTTCCGCGGCGACGTCGTCCTCGCGGTCCCGGTCACGGCCGAGGACGGGACGTCGAACTTCGCCGTCACCGTCTCGCCGAACCCGACCGTCACGATCGTCGAACCCGCCACCGAGTCGCGACCGGAGACCCGGGTGACGATCGAGTCGAAGGACGGCACGCTGACCTACACTCCCCCGGCCGGCCCGGACGACCCGACCCGCGCCGTCTTCCTCGCCGGGGCCGAGCCGGTCGACCTCCGCGTGGAGGAGGGGGGCCGCCTGACGACCACGCTCCTCGCGCACCGGTCGATCGAGGTCGATCTCGGCGCCGGAGAGGACGCCCTCCGAGCGCTCGTCGCGACCGGCGACGTCTCCTTCCGCTCGGTCGACCAGGGCGTGACCGGCGACGGCGAGCGGCTGAGGCTCCTTCCGGCCGGTCAGGGGAAGCGGAAGTTCGCCCTGACCGGCGCGCCGGCGACCGCCCGCCTCGAGGACGACGCGAAGGGGCGACGCGAGGTGATGGCCCCGTCGATCGGGTTCGACCCGGAGACGGGAGAGCTCCTCGCGGAGGGCGGGTTCGAGGCGACGGTCGCCGGGCTCGCCATCGCCGGCGACGACGGCCCGATGGGCGGCGCGGCGGGAGACGCGGCGCCGGGCCAGCTCTCCGGCCGGCGGATGCGGCTCACGACGCGGAAGTCGGACGGGTCGACGCTCCTCCACGCGACCGGCGACGTCCGGTTCGAGGAGCCGGAGCGCGACCTCGTCGCGACCAGCGACCGCCTCGACTACGACGAGGCGACCGGGCTGGCCGAGCTCCGCTCCGACGGCGACACCCCGGCGTCGGTCACCCGCTCCTCCCCCGCGCAGGACGGTGCGCCGCCCGAGACGGTCGGCGTCACCGGGCCGCTGATCCTGCTCGCGCAGGAGACCGGGACGCTGACCTGTCCCGACCGCGGGGTCGTGACGCTGCTCCGCCCCGCGCACGCGGGCCAGAGCGAGATCCGCGTCGTCGCCCGCAGCCGCGGCCCGGTCCGCTACCGAAGCGCCCGGTCCGGCGCCTACCTCAACAACGACAGCAAGGACGTGCCGATCTACCTGTCCCGCGCCGAAGGCCACCAGTTCGCGTTACTCGGCCAAATCTCCTGACGTTCTCGCGCGGCCGCCGCGCGTCTTTCCACAAAGCGCTCATCCGAAAAAGCCCGTCCCGTTCAAGGGCGCCGTGCCGCGCCTG
>JAUIEL010000454.1 GCA_030428825.1 bacterium | reverse complement strand
CCCCAGCTCCCTCAGCGTCCCTTCGCCAACTCCGCCGCCACGATCTCCCGCACGCTCGCCGGGTCCTCGCCGGTGAACCTCGCCGCCTGCAGGACCGCCTGCTCCGAGAACATCAGGAGGCCCGGGACCGGGGTGCGGCCGGCGCGGCGGGAGGCGAGGAGGAAGTTCGTGTCGAGGGGGTCGTAGACGACGTCGGCGGCGAACCCCTCGCCGGCGAAGTCGAACGGGTCGAGGGGGAGCTCGCCGCCGGGGTCGTCGGGGACGGCCTTCACGAGGAGGTCGAAGCGTTGGGAGGCGGCGCGGCCGGGGGAGATCCCCTCGATCCCGCCGCCGAGGGTCAGGACGAAGGCGAGGACCGACGACTCGCTCCGGCCGGTCACGGAGACCCGGACGCCGCGCCGGGTGAGGGCGTGGACGACGGCCCGCGCGGCGCCGCCGGTGCCGAAGACGAGCGCGGTCTCGACGCGGCGGCGAGCGGGGAGGCGGCGTCGCGTCCCGTCGAGGGCGGCGAGCGCGTCGAACGAACGGCCGACGCAGACGTCGAGCGCCGCCGCGGGGTCGCGCTCGGCGAGCTCGAGGCCGGCGAGGAACCCGTCCCCGTCGGTGTTCGACGCGGTGAAGGCGCCGTCGGCGGCGCGCACGAGCGTGTTGGCGACGCCGATCGCCTCCGCCTCCGGGTCGACGTGGTCGGCGAACTCGAGCGCGTCCGGCTTGAACGGCGCGGTCACCGAGAGGCCGGCGAGGGGGAGGCGGCGCGCGATCTCCGCGGCGGCGTCGAACGCGGGGGTCGAGAGGTCGACGTACCGGGCGTCTCGATCGAGGGCGCGGAAGACCGCCTCGTGGACCCGCGGCGAGAGGGAGCGCGTCACGTCCGCCCCGACGACGGCGTGGACGGCGGTCCCCTCGCCGACCTCCTTCGCGCGGTGCAGGTCGAGGCACTCGGCGACGGTCATCTGGCCGGCGGCGGTCTTGCGCGATCCCCGGACGGCGGCGTAGAGGAGCGGCATCCCGAAGCGACCCGCGAGCGGGCGCAGCCACCGTCCGGCCGGCCCCAGCGCGATCGCGGTCACCGCCACGCCACGCCGCCGTCCGGCCGCCGTCGCGCTCTCGACGAACCGGAGCGCCGCCGCCGGATCCTCGACCGCCGCCGCGACCTTCACCGCGTCCGCGTCGAGCGCGGCGAGCGCGTCGACCCGCCGCGCGACCGACGCCGGGTCTCCGTCGTCCTCCCCGTGCCACGACACGATCCGGCGGGCCGCGCCGCGCGGGACGGCCCGCGCCATGTCCGCCTCGAGGTCGATCCACGCGAACCCCGCCGCGTCGGCCGCCGCCAGCCGTTCCGCCCGCGTCGCCCGGTCGCCGTCGCACTCGCCTCCCTCCGCCCGTGAACGGAGCGTCAGGACGGCCGGGCGGGAGAGGGCGTCCGCGAGGGCGGCGAGGTCGGCCTCGTGCGCGGCGTCGAAGCGGTCGAGGCGGACCTCGATCAGGTCGACGCCGGCGGGGGCGTCGCGATCGTCCGCGAGCACGCCGTCCGGGTCGCGCGCGCCGGACGAGCCGACGAGGAGGAGAGGGGGCGCGCTCATGCCGGGATCTTCCGCCGCTCCGTTCCGCGGGACGCCGCGCGGCTCACGTCCCGTCGAGGATCTTCTCGATCTTCTTCGCCATCCGCCGGTCGAGGCGCCCCGAGGCGACCGCGGCCTGCAGGGTCACGCGCGCCGCGAGACGATAGCTCGGGAGGAGCCGCCGATGGCTCTTCTTCAGGGCCGACACGTGCTCGCGGACGGTCTCGAGGTCGCCGCGCACGATCGGCCCGGTCAGCGCCTCGTCGGGGCCGAGCCGCTCGAGGTTCCGCAGCGTGCCGCGGAGGAGCGCGCGGAGCGGGGTGAACGGGTCCTTCGAGAACGCGTCGACCGAGCCGAGCATGTGGGTCCCGAGGTGGGCCACGGCGACGAGGCAATTCGACGTGACGGCGGCGGCGGCGTGGTACATCGCCTTGTCGTCGGCGCCGATCCGGATCGGGCGGCCGCCGACGATCCGGGCCAGGCTGGTCAGGATCGGCACCGCCTTCCGGTCCCCCTCGATCGCGAACGACGAGCCGGGGAGGAGGAGCATCCCCTCCTCCGGCGACGCGAACGTCTGCAGCGGGTGGAACGAACCGACCGCGGCCCCCGCCTCGCGGAGCGGAGCGATCGCCTCGCCCGGGAACGCGCCCGAGCAGTGGAAGGCGACCGTCCCCTTCGGAAGCTCGGCGGCGTCCGCCACGCGGTGCGCCGCCCAGTCGAGGACGCGGTCGATCGTGGCGAGCATCAGGAGGTTCCCCGTCCCGGCGGCGGCCGGATCGGTGGTCGGCTCGCCCTCGCCGATGAAGCGGCAGGCCGCGCGGGCGCGGTTCAGCGACCGCGAGACGACGGCGGCGACGGGGATCCCCGCCTCGCGCGAGGCCTTCCCGAGCGCGCGGCCGACGACGCCGGCGCCGACGATGACGAGCCGTCGGTCCTGGAGGTTCTTCGGAGTCACCGCGGGCGATCAGGCACCGTGGCCGGCTTCCCGCTCCTTCTCCTTCGGCGCCGTCCGGCGGACCGGCTCCTCGTAGTCGTCGTACCCGTCGTCGAAGTCCTCGAGGTCGGGCGCGACGTAGCCCGGGGACTTCGCCTTCTCGACCTCGGCGTGGAACGCCTCGAGGATCGTCTGCTCCATGAACTGGCGGCAGTTCGCGTTGATCGGGTGCGCGATGTCCGTGTGGAGGCGCGCGCGACCGCGTCCGTCCGACTTCGCGCGGTTGCTCGCGAGCCGGTTCCCGCACTCGTTGCAGTACTTCGCGCGGAGGTGGTTCTTGATGCCGCACCGGCCGCACCGGTCGGTCAATTTCCGACTCGGCATCGCGATGAACGGCCCGCGCGCGCCGTCGATGATCTTGATGTCGCGGACGACGAATTCGCCCTCGACGGTCATCGTGCAGAACGCCTGGAGCTTCTCGCTCCGGTTGTCGACGAGCTTGACGCGGACTTCGGAGATCCTCACGGTTGCCCTCCTCGTGCTCCGTCCGGTCGCTCGGGAAGGCTCGCGCACAAGAACGACTCGCCGATCGCGAGCGAGTCGAGCCGCTCACGCACCTGCGCGCCGTCGGTCCGATCCGCCACCACCGCGAACATCGCCGACCCGGATCCGGTCAGCCAGAACGTTCGTGCAGACACCTCGGACGCCCGGTCTTGGAGTGCCGCCAGCTCCGGGAACAACGCCCGGAACGGCTCCGCCAGCGAGTTGTGAAACTCCGGCACTCCGTCCGACCCCCCAAACGCCATCAGATCGACAGCCGTTTTGAGATCGTTCTTAGGTCTTGTCAAGTCCAAATTTAGGCCACGGTAGACCGCCGCGGTCTCGACGTGGGTCCCCGGGTAGAAGACGACGAAGGTCCTCCGGGGTGACGTCCCCGGGGCGAACGGCTCGATCCGCTCCCCCCGTCCTCGCGCGACCGCGGTCGGGGAGCGGCCGCAGGTGACGAAGAACGGCACGTCGGAGCCGAGCGAGGCGGCGATCTCCGACAGGGCCGCGTCGCCGAGCGGCGCGTCGGCCAGGTGGTCGAGGGCGGCGAGCATGCCTGCTGCATCGGCCGATCCACCCCCCAGACCTGCGCCCAAGGGGACGTTTTTCTCGAGTTCCGCCTCGACTCCGAACCGGCGTCGCCGCGAAGAGAAGTACGCCTCGGCGGCGCGGACGATCAGGTTGTCCGGGCCGTCGGGGCAGGGGCGGCCGCGGGTGGTGAGGCGGATCGCCTCGCCGCGCGTGCGGCGGACGGTGAGGCGGTCGGCGAGGTCGATCGCGTGCATCACCGTCTCGAGCTCGTGGAAGCCGTCGTCGCGGCGGCGCAGGACGTCGAGGTAGAGGTTCAGCTTGGCGGGGGGGAGGACGACGACGTGGTCGTCGCTCTTTTCGAGCGGGATCAGAGCGCGTCTCCCCCGAGCACCGCGTTGTCGATGAGGCGCGTCTTCCCGACGCGGGCCGCCACCAGCACCAGCGCCCTCTCCGTGACCCGTTCGAGCGGGGCGAGGGTGCCCGCGTCGCGCACCTCCAGGTACTCGGGCTCGACGCCGCCCTCCTCGATCGTCCTCCGGGCGGCGGCGCGGAGCTCGGCCGCGTCGCGCTCGCCGCCGTCGAACGCCGCCCGGGCCGCCGCGAGGGCGCGTGAGAGCGAGAGCGCCCTCGCCCGCTCGTCCGGGGAGAGGTAGACGTTGCGGCTCGACAGCGCGAGCCCGTCCGCGTCGCGCACGATCGGCTCGATCGAGACCTCGAGCGGGAACCCGAGGTCCCGGACCATGCGCCGGATCAGGAGCGCCTGCTGCGCGTCCTTCTGCCCGAAGAACGCGACGTCCGGACGGGCGACGTGGAACAGCTTGCAGACGACGGTCAGGACGCCGCGGAAGTGGGTCGGGCGCGACTCCCCCTCGAGCGTCGCCGAGAGCCGGTCCTCGACGACGTACGTCGAGAAGTCGTCCGGGTACATCTCCTCGGGGGTCGCGGTGAAGACGGCGTCGCAGCCGGCCGACGCCAGCTTCTCGCGGTCCCCCTCGAAGTCGCGGGGATAGCGGTCGAGGTCCTCGCCCGGGGCGAACTGGAGGGGGTTCACGAAGATCGAGACGAGCGCCCGGTCGCAGCGCCGCTTCGCCGCCCGGACCAGCGAGAGGTGCCCCTCGTGCAGCGCGCCCATCGTCGGGACGAAGCCGATCGTCGCCCCCTCCGCGCGCCAGCCGTCGACGCGGGCGGACGCCGCCGTCGGGCCGTCGAGCGCCTCGGTCACCGCCCCCTCCCGCTCCTCAGGTCGGCCAGGAGCTCGGCGACCGTCCGCCCGGTCACCGGGTCGACCAGGGCGGGCGCGATCGCCGCCGCCGGCTCGAGGACGAACCCGCGCTCGCGGAACCGGGGGTGGGGGAGGACGAGCGCCGCGGTCTCGCAGATCGTCGCCCCGTGCAGCACGAGGTCGAGGTCGAGCGTCCGCGGCCCGTTCCGGACGGTCCGCTCGCGTCCCCGGGCCGCCTCGATCGCCTGCAGCTCGGCGAGGAGCTGCTCGGGCGGGAGGGTCGTGTGCAGGTGGATCGCCGCGTTCAGGAACGGGCGCTGCTTCGGACCGCCGACCGGCTCGGTCTCGACCGGGTCGGAGACCGCGAGGACGCGCGTCGTCGCGAGGGCGCGCAGCCGTTCGACCGCGAACGCGAGGTGGGCCTGTCGGTCGCCGAGGTTCGAGCCGGCCGCGACGAGCGCCGACACGGCGGGCGTCGCCTCCGCGTCGGCGTCCTCGTCGTCCGGCGGCGCGAAGATCCGCCGCCCCGCCGACCGCTCGACGAAGGTCATGATCGGCCCCGCGAACGCGTAGCCGGCGAAGCAGACGAAGAACATCAGCTCGTGCCAGCCGACCACGACGAGGATCGCGAGGACGATCGCCACGAGGTGGAGGAACGGCCGTCGTCCGCGCCCCCAGCGGCTGACGAGGTGGACGTACTCGACCTTCGACACCATCAGCATGCCGAGGACCGGCAGCATCCAGAGCCACCCCTTCACCAGCAGCAGCCGCGTCTCCGGCGCGACGTCGGCGAGCGGCGACCCCTTCTCGAACATCAGGAACGCGCTCGACGCGATGACGCCGGCCGCCGCCGGCGAGGGCAGCCCGAAGAACTTCTCGTGCGCCTCCTCCGACGTGTCGGTCTCGATCGTGAAGCGGGCGAGACGGAGCGTGGCGCAGATCGCGTAGATCGCCGAGACGAGGAGCGTCACCTTCGGGGCGTACGGCGCCCCGGCCGCGGTCGTCGTGTGGTCGAAGACCGCCTTCACCAGGAACGCGGGCGCCACCCCGAACGTGATCA
>JAUIEL010000955.1 GCA_030428825.1 bacterium | reverse complement strand
AGATCGAGCGCGCGCTCGCTCTCCTCGTCGATCACCGCCACGACGACGTCCGGATCGACCGGCGCCTCCGCGAGGCGGTCGGCGAGCCCGACGACCGTCTCGTCGAGACGGTGCAGCCAGCCGCCGCGGTCGATCGGGTCGAGCGCGTTCAGGAGGAACGTCGCCGCGACCAGGACGGTGACGACCGCCGCGATCGGGACGACGCGGACGCGGACCATCCGGCGGGCCGCCCACGCCGCGAGGCTCGTCGCGGCGCGCATCCCGGCGTCGTCCGGCGTCGTGAAGAGGTCGCGCGTCAGCCCCGACTCGGAATCGACGAACCGGCGGAAGGCGGCGAGCGAGCGCGCGTGCGCCTCGTCCTCGGCCGATCCGTCGGCCGGGTCGGGTTCGGGGAGCGGGTGGTCCGGGTCGGCGAGGAGCGCGAACACCGGCTTGCCGAGCCGGAGCGCCTCCTCGACCTCGAGCCGCGTGACGCTCTTCTCGCCGTCCCCTCCCTCGTCGGCGCGCGGGATCCAGCCGCAGCGGTTCCCGATCAGGACGACGAGGGCGTCGCACTGGCGGACGAAGTCGAGGCAGACCTCGACCGGCGCCCCGGGGACCGCGCCGAACGAACCCATCGCGACCGGCATCTCGCCCAGCCGCCGGATCGCTCCTTCGACGGCGGCGCGGTGGACCGCGAGGTCGAGGCTGGTCGACGAGAGGAAGACGCGAAACGTCTTCCGCTCCTTCAGCCGTCGCCAGAGCCTCGATCCCACGCCGCTCCTCCCGCCCGCATCGCCCGCGACGATAGCAGACCCCGTCCGCGCCGGTTGTCCGACACCACCGCCCGCCCGCGGCGGCGTCGGGCGCGGGCGGGTCACTCCGCGGCGGAGAGGGCGGGCCAGGCGGAGGAGTCCGGGGCGTAGACGGCGTCGCGGATCTCGGCGAGGACGCGCGCCCAGGTCACGTCGACCTCGCGCTCCGGGTCGTCGATCGTCCCGTCGACCGTCTCGGCGGGGCGGCGCGGGTCGAGCACCAGGTCGTACCCGTCGCCGGAGAGCCGCACCCGTTCGCCGACCGGCGCGAGCCGCATCGAACGGCCGCCGATGCGCGCGTCGAGGACGACGCCGTCGGGCGAGGGCGAGCCGACGACCCCGTCGAGCTCGGCGTGCTCCGCGAAGGCGTCCCGCGTGCCGAAGAACCGCGGCTTGACGAGG
>JAUIEL010000453.1 GCA_030428825.1 bacterium | reverse complement strand
CGACGGTCCGCGAGCCTCCGTGCGGCCCCGCGAGCTCGCCGAGCCGGTCGACCTGCTCGCGCTGCGGGGGGACGGCGAGCCCGCCCTCTCGATCGCGGCCCGGCACCAACGTCTCACCTCCGTCGGGCTGGCCGTCGACCCGGAGGTCCGGGCGGAGGGGACGTGGAACGGCGCCGTCGTGGTCACGCGGGCGGAAGGGGCGTTCGTCGGACTGCTCCGAGGGGCGGGCCGACGCGGTCTCCGGGTCGTCGTCCCCGAGCTTTCTCCGAACCGACCCGAAGAAAATCCCGAATTGTCCGCCAAATCGGCCGAGACGTCGCACCCCTAGGACATCGAGCCGGGCAGCGTCCGACTCGAGCTGGCCACCGGCGCCGCCCCTCTCGACAGGGGGCGTCCTCGACCAAGTGGCGGCGAGGACGTCGGTTCGAAGGGAGGAACTCCCCACCCCGGGGGGTTCCGGGAAGGGTCCGGGGCGTCCGGCGGTCAGCATCTCGTCTCCGCCCTGGAACCCGGCGGAGAGGAAGCTCCGGGAATCGCGCCGGGTCCGCCCCCTCGAGAGAAGCGGGGGGGCGGGCCCATTTTTCTCGCCCCTTTCCGTGTGACGGACCGGAGGCTCGGCATTCTCTCTCCCGGTGGCGCGCGGCGTCGCGCGTCCGTCGCTCCGGTCCTCCCGTCCGAATCCTCGGGGGAGCCTCGATGCCCGCCGATCCCGCCCGACGCCCCCGCGGTTCCACCGACCCCGAGATCGGGTTCCTCCGCCTCGACGAGGCGATGGTGCGGCGCGAGCTCGCGGCGCTCCACGAGGCGCTCCGGGGCCGGGAGGACGGGCTTCGCGTCCCGCTCGAGGTCGACCTCCCGGACGGGCGGGACGCGCTCTCGGTCCGCCTGGTCGAGGTCCTTCGCGAGACGCGCGACCGGCGCGCCCTCTCGCTGCTCTATCGGTTGAATGCGCCGGTCCTCGAGCGGTTCGCGCGCCGCCGCCTCGGGGACCTGACCGAGGTCGAGGCGAGCGACGTCGTCGACGAGACGTTCCTGAGGGTCCTTCGCCGGTGCGAGACGTTCCGCTCGTCCGAGACCGCGACGTTCTGCGGTTGGGCGATGGTGATCGCCGAGAACGTGATCCGCCAGCTCCGCCGATCGCGGCGCCGCTCGGGGGCGGTCGCGTGGCCGGACGACGGTTGGACCCCGGTCGATCCGGCGCCGCCGGCCGATCCGCTCGAGGGGGAGGAACTCCGGACGCTGGTCGCCGAGTCGTGGCCGACGCTGGTCCGACTGTCGGCGGCGGCGCTCCTCCGGCTCCCCCCGCGATGGCGGCGGGTGCTCGAACTGCGCGAGGGGGAGGGGCTGAGCTACCGGGAGGTCGCGGCCCGGATGGGGATCCGGACGGGCTACGTGGCGATGCTCCTGCACCGGGCCCGTGCGCGCGTCGTCCGATCCGTCACCGCCGCGCTCGCGCCGTATCGGGAGTCGCGACGATGAACGCCGCCACCACCTGCTCGACGGTCCTGCCCCTGCTGTCGGCGTGGGTCGACGGGCGGCTCGCCGCGGACGCGGCGGACCGCGTCCGCGGTCATCTGCCGGAGTGTCCGCGGTGCGCGGCGTCGGTCGAGGGGCTCCTGATCGTCGCCGACGCGACGGCCACGCTCCTCGCGCCGGGGACGCCCGTCGCGCGTCGCCGGACCGACGAGCGCCCGGGACGGTTCGACGGCGCGATCGAGCGCCTGGTGATCCGGCGGCGTCGCGTCCTGTCGCGGCTCGTCCGACGCCTCCTCGCGCGGCGGTGGCTCCGGCGCGAGGGCGAGGCGACGTCGGCGTCCGCCGCCGCGGACGATCGGACGTCGGTCGCGCGGAGCCGCGCCGTGCTCGAGGAGCTCGTCGATCTCGACTCCGATCCGAGCGGCGACGGGGCGCGCCTCGTCGCCGCGATCGACCCGCTCGGCACCTCGGAGGCGTGGCACGGGGCGATGGCGGCCCTCCGGTCGTTCGAGGCGTCCGCGCCGCTCGCGCCGCCGCTCCCCGCGCCGGAGGACGGTCCGGACGCCCGGGCGCGCTGGGCCCGGGACGAGCTGGAGGCCGCGCCCGTCGGGGACGACGTGGTGTGACCGTCGCCGGAGAGGGCGTCGATCAGGCGGGGCCGTCGTCGCCCCCGAGGAACGCCGCCCGGAGGTCGTCGGGGACGGGGCGCGACGCGAACGTCCGCATGTCGACGGCGACCGTCGTGTTCCGGGAGGAGGCGAGGTGGGTGCCGTCCTCCGCGTCGAAGAAGTCGTACGCCCAGTCCGTCGACTTGCCGCCGACGCGGGTCACCGCGAGCGTCGCCCGGACCTCCAATCCGTAGCGGAACGGCGCGTGGAACGTCGTCTCCAGCGAGACCATCGGAAACCCGAGGTGCCGGTCGCCGACGATCCTTTGGTAGTGCGTCCCGACCCGATGCTCGAAGAACTCCTCGAACACGACGTGGCAGTAGTGGAGGACGTTCGGGTAGTACGCGATCCCCGCCTGGTCGACCTCGCCGAACCGGATCTTGAACCGGGTCTCGAACGGCGTCACTCCGAGTCCTCCGCGGCCGCGGCGGCGAGGACCGCGTCGACGACCATCCCGGCGAGCACGTCGTAGAGGCGCTCCCCCTCCTCGGCCGTCGCGCCGGCCGGATCGCCGAACCACGCGTCCGGACCGCCCGCCTCGGCCGCGTCGCGCGCGCCGTCGCGGAGGCGGGCTCCGATGTCGACGAGGTTCGGTCGCAGCGCCGCGCGCGCCGCGTCGTCCACCAGCTCGGGGCGCGCGGCGAGGACGAGCGACGTCTCGTACCCGCCGGCGTGCCCTCCGCCGCGGCCGAACTCCTCGCCGAGCCGCTCGACCGTCGGCGGGAGGCGTTGATCGGGGAAGAGGAGCGTTCCCTCACCGGCGGCGGTGACGTCGCGCGCGACGTGCTTCAACATCCGGGCGTGTTCGGGTTCGACGTGACCGTTCACCAGCACCACGAGCGGGAACCCCTGTCCGAAGAGCGAGCGCACGATCTCCTCGATCAACGTCCGGACCGTCGCGGCGCGGACCGAGATCGTCCCGGGGTGGGCGGCCACGAACTCCGTCACCGCGTACGCGAGCGGGGGAAGGACGAGGGCGGTCCGGTCCCGGTCGGCGAGCGCCGCGGCGGCGCGGCGGGCGGTCTCGCGGGCGATGATCACGTCGGTCGCGAGCGGGAGGTGCGGGCCGTGCGCCTCGGTCGAGCCGACCGGGAGGAGGAGGGCGGGAGGGGCGTCCTCGGCCAGGGCCGCGAGCTCGGTCGTCGACAGCGCGGCGAGCTCGTGGGTCGCGTCGGGGCGGGTCATGCGAGCTCCCGGAGCGCGTTCCGCTTCACCTTGCCGCGGTCGTTGCGAGGGAGCGCGTCGAGGAACCGGATCTCGCGCGGCGCCTTGTACCGGGCCAGCCGCTCTCGCGCGTGACGAAGGAGGTCGTCCCGCAGCGCGTCGCCGGCCTCCGCGCCGTCCCGGGCGACGACGAACGCCTTCGGCAACACGAGGCCGTCTTCCTCGCACCCGATCACCGCGCACTCCTTCACGGCGTCGTGGCCGAGCAGGCACTCCTCGATCTCGAGCGGGGAGACCCAGATCCCCCCGACCTTGAGCATGTCGTCCGCGCGGCCGCAGTAGTGGAAGTACCCGTCCGCGTCCCGGCGGAACTGGTCCGCGGTCACCACCCAGTCGCCGTGGTACGTCGCCCGCGACTTCTCGCGGTCGTGCCAGTAGCAGAGCGCCGCCGACCGACCGCCGACCCAGAGCGTGCCGACCTCGCCGTCGGGGACGTCGGTTCCGTCGGGACCGACGATCCGGACCTCGTACCCGGGGACGAGCTTCCCGAGCGTCCCCGGTCGGACGTCGCCCGGAGAGTTCGAGAGGAAGACGTGGAACATCTCGGCCGAGCCGATTCCGTCGAGGATCTCGCACCCCGGGTACGCCTCCTTCCAGGCGCGGTACGTCTCCGGGGGGAGCGCCTCGCCCGCGGAGGTCATGAACCGGAGCGACGACAGGTCGCAGCGGGCGCGAACCTCGTCGGCGAGGAGCATCTTCTTGATGGTGGTCGGGACGTTCACGAGCGCGGTCGGGCGGAAGCGGTCGACGTTCTCGAGGACGGTCTCCGCCTTCGGGTGCTCGTGGAACGTGATGCAGGCGGCGCCCGCGCGGTACGGGAACATGAGGTTCGAGCCGGTCCCGTAGCCGAAGAAGAGGCGCGGGACGCCCATCACCCGATCGTCCTCGCGGTACCCGAGGACGTGCTTCGCGTAGTGTTCGCAGTTGAAGACGAAGTCCTGGTGGAAGTGGACCGCCCCCTTCGGCTTCCCGGTGGTGCCGGAGGTGAACAGCCAGACCGCGACGTCGTCCTTGTGCGTGTCCGCCGGGTCGAGCCGCGGGTCGGCGCCGCCGATGACGTCGTCGTACCGGACGACCTTCGCCGGACCGTCGGCGTCCGGCGCGTCGGCGCCGACGACGACCAGCGCCTTCAGCCAGCGGGCGTCCGGGAGCGCGGCGAGGAACCCGGGGAGCGAGTCCTCGTCGCAGAAGGCGACGCGGGCCCGCGTGTACTCGAGGTAGTAGGCGTAGTCCGCGGGGGGGAGGAGCGGGTTCACCGCGGTGAGGACGGCGCCGATCTTGAGGCCGCCGAACCACGCCCCGACGAACTCGGGGCCGTCGCCGACCGCGAGCAGGATCCGCTGCTCGATCTCGACGCCGAGGTCGGCGAGGGCGTTCCCGGTCCGGTTCGCCAGCGCGGCCACGTCGTCGAACGTCCGCTCGGTCACCGCGCCGCGGCGGTCCTTCGACACGAGCGCCGTACGCCCTCCCCGGCCGGCTTCGAGGTTCGAGTCGAGGAAGTACGTCGCCATGTTCAGGCGCTCGGGCATCGAGAAGCTCATGGACGTCCTCCGGGGCGGGCGAAGGGGTCGATTCTACGGCTCGGCTCCGCGGCCGAGGGGATCGAGATAGAATCGGGCGGCGATCGCCTCCGGAGCCGCGGGCACGGGAGCGGGCCGCCCCCCGAACCTTCCTCTCCGGAGAGCACCCATGCGCCTCGCTCCGAAGCTCGTCCTCCCGTTCGCCTTCGCCGCCGCGCTCGCGCCGACCGTCGCCGCCCAGAACCCGGGCGAGGTCGCGTCGTTCAAGAAGATCGCGGTCAGCACCGGCTTCGGCCCCGGCGGCCCGGGGTTCGGGGACACGTTCGGCCACGCGGTGGCGTACCTCGGCGACGTCGACGGGGACGGCGTGGGGGACATCGCGATCGGCGAGTCGCGCGACGACGACGCCGGGTTCGACGCCGGCGCGATCTGGATCTGCTTCCTCAACCTCGACGGCTCGATCAAGGCGCAGCGGAAGATCACGACCGGTCAGGGCGGCTTCACCGGGGCCCTGACGACGCAGGCCGAGTTCGGTTCGGCGCTCGTCAGCATGGGCGACCTCGACGGCGACGGCGTGACCGACCTCGCGGCGGGGACGTTCCGCGACGACGACGGCGGCACCGACCGCGGCGCGGTCTGGATCCTCTTCCTGAAGTCCGACGGGACGGTGAAGGCGCACCAGAAGATCAGCGACACGCAGGGGGGGTTCATCGGCGTGCTCGCGAACGGGGACGGCTTCGGGATCTCGGTCGCGAACATGGGGGACCGCGACGGCGACGGGGTCCAGGACCTCGCGGTCGGCGCGCGGTTCACCGACGACGGCGGCTCGAACCGCGGCGCGGTCTGGATCTGCCGGCTGAACCCGAACGGGACCGTGAAGGGGTTCGCGGAGAAGATCAGCCAGACGAGCGGGAACTTCACCGGGGCGCTCGCGAACGACGACGTCTTCGGGTCGGGCGTGGCCGGGATCGCCGACGTCGATGGCGACGGCGTCAACGACCTCGCGGT
>JAUIEL010000452.1 GCA_030428825.1 bacterium | reverse complement strand
CCCGAGCTGCCCGATACCGGCGGCGATCCAGGGCGTCGCGCGGACGTGCGCCAGGAGGCCCGGACCGACCGCGAGCCGGACCGACACCACGTCGACCAGGTCGAGCCCTCGGGCGGCGAACCACGAGAGGACGGCGTCCGTCGCGCCGGCGCCGACCTCGTCGTCGAGCGGCTCGACGTCCTCGAACTCCTCGAGGTCCTCGAACTCTTCGAAGTCTTCGAAGTCTTCGAAGTCTTCGAAGTCGTCGATCTCCGCGGGCTCGTCGACCGGGACCCCGACCCGTTCCGTCGCGTCGAGGGTGCCGAGCTCGTCCGGCGAGGAGGGATCGGGAGGCGAGCCGCAGCCGAACGGGCCGGCGAGGAGGAGCGCGCCGACGGCGAGCGGGAGGGCTCGGGTCGACGGGAGCGGGCGGTCGCGATGGAGCATGGCCGCCACTCTATGCGCCCGACCTCGGAATGCGCCCCCGAACCGGACCGGGGCGATCGTCGCGACCGGGCGAGAACCCGTGGTGCCGCTCGGGCGCGAACCGTAAAAGGGACGCATGATCCTCGGCGGCGACATCGGCGGTACGAACACGCGGCTCCTGCTGGCCCCGCCCGACGGCTCCCCGCGCGCTCCGATCCGGACCGGCCGGTTCCGGAGCCACGAGCACGACTCCTTCCCCGCGATCCTCGACGCGTTCCTCGGCGACGACGCGACGGCGGTCACGGCGGCGGCGTTCGGGGTCGCCGGCCCGGTGATCGACGGGCGGGTCGACGCGACGAACCTCGACTGGGACGTCGACCGCGGCGAGATCGCGGCGCACCTCGGTCTCCCGGTCGAGCGCGTCGCGCTGCTGAACGACCTCGAGAGCACGGGACACGGCGTCGCGCTCCTCGACCCCGGTCGCCTGGAGACGCTCGTCGAGGGCGACCCGGACGCGCGCGGCCACGCGGCGCTGGTCGCCGCGGGGACCGGACTCGGCATGGGGATCCTCGCGCGCCGCGACGACGGCGTCCGGCCCCTCCCGTCCGAGGGCGGCCACGCGGAGATCGCGCCGCGCGGCGAGGAGGAGCTCGCCCTCGTCCGCTTCCTCACCGAGCGGTACGGCGCCGCGACGTGGGAGCGGGCCGTCTCCGGGCCGGGCTTGAAGAACCTGTACGACTTCGTGGTCGAGCGCGGCGACGCGCCGCCGTCGCTCGAGGTCGCGCGGCGGATCGTCGCGGCCGACGCTCCCCGGGTCGTCAGCGCCGCCGCCCTCGCCGAGGAGTGCCGGGCGTGCGAGGCGGCGCTCCGCCTCTTCTGCCGCCTCTACGCGGCGGCGGCGCAGACCCTGTCCCTGATGACCCTCGCGACGGGGGGACTGTACGTCGGCGGCGGGATCTCGCCGAAGATCCTCCCCGCGCTCCGCGACGGGACGTTCGCCGAGCGGTTCCGGACCCACCCGACGATGGCGGAGGTCCTGGAGGAGGTTCCGATCCGCGTGATCCTGGAGGAGGACACCTCGCTCTGGGGCGCGACGTCGGTCGCCGCCGCGCTGGGCGCGGACCGCCGGGCGTGATCGGGGGCGCGCGGGTCGGCCCCGATCCGGCGGCCGCGCCATGAGGATCGTCCACGTCACCACGTTCCTCCACCCCGAACGGTTCGGGGGCGCCGAGCGGATCGTGCGGTCGCTGGCGCGGGCCCAGGCGGCCGCCGGGCACGAGGTGACGATCGTGACCTCCTCGGCGTCCGGAGCGGCCCCGGGGACGCCGGCGGCGGAGGACGGCGTCCGGGTGCTCCGGTACGCGCTCCCGCCCCGCGCCCGGGGAGCGCGGTTCCTGCTCGCGGTCCGGCGCGGCACCAAGGCGGCCCTCGCCCGCCTCGGCCCGGCTCCCGGCGACGTCCTCCACGCGCACCAGCTCGCCTCCGCCGCGCCGGCCCTCGCGGCCCCCGGCGGCCGGCGGACCGTCTTCTCGTTCTACGCGCCGTACGCCGAGGAGCGCGCCGCCGAGCGCGGACGCGTCCGCGCGCCGCTCGAACGGCTGGCGCAGCGCGGAGCGGCGCACCTCGACCGGGCCTGCTTGCGAAGCGCCGACGTGGTGCACGTCCTGTCGGACGCCGCGGCGGCGCAGGTGGCGCGCCTGGCCCCCGGCGTCGCCGACCGCCTCCGGATCGTCCCGCCGGGCGTCGACCGCGCGTTCTCCCCGCTCCCCGATCCCCTCCGGCCCGCCGCCGGGACGGACGGAGCGGTCCGCGGCCGACCGGTCCGGCTGGTGACGGTCCGCCGGCTGGTGCGCCGGATGGGACTCTCGGACCTCCTGGCGGCCCTCGCCCGCGTGCGAGCGGCCGGGACGGACGCCCGCCTCGAGGTGGTCGGAGTCGGGCCGGAGGAGGAGCGGCTGCGCCGGCTCGTCGTCGAGCACCGACTCGAGGAGGTCGTCCGGTGGGCCGGCGGAGTCGACGACCGGGCGCTCGTCGAGACGGTCCGCGCCGCCGACCTGTTCGTCCTCCCGACGACGTCGCTGGAGGGGTTCGGGATGGCGACGCTCGAGGCGCTCGCGTGCGGCGTCCCGGTCGTCGGGACGACGGTCGGGGCGACCCCCGAGCTGCTCCGTCGCTGGCTCCCGGCCGCGCCGTGCGTCCCCCCCGGCGCGGAGTCGCTGGCCGCGGGGATCGACGAGGCGCTCGCCCGGCTGCCGGCGCTCCGCCGCGACGCGCGGGCGGCCGCCGACGCGATCGCCGCCGACGCCTCGTGGGACGCCGCGGCGGCCCGGGTCGTCCGGCTGTACGACGCCTCGGGGCCGGCCCGGTGAGGGTCGTCGCGTTCACGAAGACCGGGAGGCGGGGGCCGTCGAGCCGCTACCGTTTCGAGGCGCTGCGCGGGCCGCTCGAGGACCTCGGCGTCGAGCTGGAGACCGTGCCGCTCTTCCTGGACGCGTGGTTCGCGCTGCGCCGGGTCCGACCTCGTCTCCTCCGCGTCGCGCTGAAGGCGGCCTACGCCGGCTGGCGCTTCGCCGTCCGGGCCGCGCGGCTCGGACGGGTCCGGCGCGCGGACCTCGTCGTCGTCGAGCACCAGCTCTTCCCGTACCTCCCGGCGTGGGGCGAGCGGTGGCTCGCGCGGCGACGCGCGCCGTGGCAGCTCGAGTTCGACGACGCGATCCACCTCACGCGCTTCCACGCGCGGAAGATGGAACTCCTCTGCCGCCTCGCCGACCGGGTCGTCGTCGGGAACGAGACCCTCGCCCGGTTCGCGCGCCGCCACGCGCGCGCGGCGGAGGCGGTCGAGGTCGTCCCGACCGTCGTCGACGTCGACCGGATCCGTCCCCGCGCGCCGTCCCCTCCCGACCGGCCGGCCGTGATCGGCTGGATCGGCCTGCCGGCGAACTTCGACGCGCTCCGCCTCCTCGCGGCCCCGCTCCGCCGCCTCGCGGAGACGACGCCGCTCGTCCTGCGCGTCGTCTCCGACGGCGCCCCGCGCCTCGAGGGCGTCGCCGTCGAGGCCCGCCCCTGGTCCGAGGCGGGGGAGGCGGACGAGGTGCGAGGGTTCGACGTCGGCGTGATGCCGCTCCCGGACGACGCGTGGTCGCGCGGGAAGTGCGGGCTGAAGATCCTGCAGTCGTTCGCGGCCGGGGTCCCGGTCGTCGCGTCGCCGGTCGGCGTCAACGCGGAGCTGGTCCGGCCGGGCAAGAACGGACTGCTCGCGACGACCGACGAGGAGTGGCACGACGCCCTGGCGCGCCTGCTGGCGGACGCCCCGCTCCGGCGTCGCCTCGCCGCCGGCGGCCGCCGCACGGTCGAGGAGCGGTTCTCCCTCCGCCGGTGGGCGCCGCGGGTCGCGGCCGGGATGCGGGCGGCCGTCGACTCGCGGTCGTGACAGATCCGTGACCGACGGAAGAGGGGGTCACGAGCGAGACTCGCTCGTGACCCCCTCGTTGGATCTGGTAGCCCCTACGGGATTCGAACCCGTGCTTCATGGCTGAGAACCATGTGTCCTGGACCAGGCTAGACTAAGGGGCCTCGCTGGTTGAACGGGACATTCTATGAGCCCCACTCCGGAGTCAAGAGGGTGGTCCGATTCCGTCGAAAGTTCCACGGGTCGTCTCCCGCTCTCTGCGACGTCGACCGCGGCGGCGTAGACTCCCTGGACGACCCCCTCCCGAGCCTGGATTCGCAGCCTTGAAACCCGTCGCCCTCCTCCTCGCGGCCCTCCTCGCGGTCGCCGCCGTCTTCGTCTTCCTCGACCCCGACTCGGGCGCGCCCGACGACGGCCGGATCGACGCGGCGGAGGCCCGGGACGTCCCGTCCTCCGGGGCGGAACGCCGCTCCGCGCGGGACGACCGCGAGCCGCCGCCGCTCGCGCCGATCCCGCCGGCCGCGGAGGAGGATTCGGACGACGCGGAGGCGGTCGACCTCGAGGCCGGGACCCCCGAGACCGGGCTGTTCGGTCAGGTGCTGACCCCGAGCGGCAGCGCGCTCGCGGACGCCCTGGTGACGCTCTACCGGACCGAGGGGCGCTCCCTCCTGGACGAGCGCCGGATCCGGATCGCCGATCCGGTGCACACGGACGCGGGCGGGATGTACCGGGTGGTCGGCCTGAAGGGCGGCGACGACTATCTCCTCTCGATCGAACACGGCGCGTTCGCTCCCGCCGAGGTGCGCGGACTCGAGGTCGGGGCGGACCGGCTCCGTCAGGTCCCGGACGTCCGGCTGCAGAGCGGGGTGGAGATCACCGGCGTCGTGATCGGACCGAACCGCCGGCCGGTGGAGGGCGCGGTGATCCAGGCGATCAGCGTCGGCGATCGGCGCCGGCGGGTGGTCCGACAGGTCCTCACGGACGACGGCGGCGCGTACGGGCTCGCGGGCCTCGCGCCGGGCGCGTACGAGGTGGTCGTCTCCGCCGACGGCCTCGAGACCGTCCGGTCGAGCGCGCTGCCGCTCCTGTCGGACCGGGCCCGGAAGCGGTTCGACGCGACGCTCGCCGAGGCGAAGGCGATCGCCGGCGTCGTGACCACGCCGGACGGCCGCCCCCTCGACGGCGCGAAGGTCACCGCCCGTCGACTGCGCGGGACCGGGCCGAGCTTCGGCTCGGACCGCACCGGCGCGGACGGCGCGTTCGACATCGGCGGCCTCGGCACGGGGGCGTACAACGTCGTCGTCGAGCGGAACGGCTTCATCACCCGCACCGAGTACGGCGTCGCCGCGCCGAAGAAGAAGCTCCGGATCACCCTGATGCCGACCGTCGGCGTGTCGGGGAAGGTCCGCGACCCCGAGGGGGAGGCGGTCTCCTCGTTCTTCGTGCGCGCCTGGCGCGTCAGCCCGCAGGGCCACCTCTCCGAGCCGATGAGCGATCCGCGCAAGGTCCGCTCGAAGGACGGCTCGTACACGCTCGACGGGTTCACCCCGGGGACCTACAAGGTCGAGGCGTTCGTGCCGGGGTACGCGCCGTCGCTCAGCCGGAAGTTCGAGGTGAAGCGCCTCTACGTCCACGGCATCAACGTCCGGATGGCGAAGGGGGCGGCGCTCACCGGCGTGGTGACCGACGCCTCGGGGCGCGCGCTCGAGGGGGCGACCGTCCGGCTCCTCTCGCACGCGTTCCGGCCGGGGCCGATGTCCGAGATGCTGTACGACGACTCCCAGCGGCTCGGCCGCTGCCGGACCGACGAGACCGGCCGGTTCCGGTTCGAGGGGCTGAAGCGCGGGGAGTACCAGGTCGAGATCTCGGCCAAGGACCACCGGAAGCAGTACGAGCGGGACATCCGCGTCGGCAAGATCGAGACGATCGAGGTCGGCCCGTTCATGCTCACGCCGGGCGGGCACCTGAAGGGGACGGTCGTCGAGCGGCGAAACGTCCCGACCAACGGCGCGCGCGTCACGCTCTCGACGACCGCGGCGGGGGTCGTGGCCGAGGTGCGCGCCGGCGACGACGGCTCGTTCGAGTT
>JAUIEL010000451.1 GCA_030428825.1 bacterium | reverse complement strand
GGCGCTCGTCTCGGCCGTCGACCTGTTCGCGACCGTCGGAGAGCTGGTCGGCGCGTCGCTCGACGTGCCGGTCGTGCGGCTCGACTCGGTCGGCCTCGCGCCGTACCTCGCGGACCCGTCGGCGGCGCCGCGGCGCGAGACGGTCTACACCGAGGCGTTCGGGACGAACCCCGACGACGGCGGCTTCGCCGCGGCGCGCGACGACCGGTACAAGCTGATCCGGCGGTACGACGCGGGCGGCGTGGCGGCGGAGGAGCTGTACGACCTGCTCGCGGATCCGTTCGAGACGACGAACCTCCTCCCCGCGACGACGACGGACGAATCGGCGGCGTACGACGCGCTCGACGCGGTGATCCTCGCGGTCCGCGACGACTCCGGCGGGTTCGAGCCGGCCGGCGCCGGCGGGTGCTTCGGCTCGAGCGGCGTCCCGGCGATCGCCGGCGCCGGCACGCCGGCCGTCGGGAGCGCGTACGCCGTGTCGCTCGCCGGGGCCGCCCCGTCGAGCCTCGCCCTGCTCTCCATCGGCGTCTCCGACGCGTTCGACGCGCGGTTCGGCGCGCCGCTGCCGCTCGACCTCTCGACGGCGGGGGCGGGTCCGGGGTGCGTGCTCTTCACGTCGCTCGAGGCCCTCGTGCCGGTCGTCACCTCGTCGTCCGGCGGCGCCGTGACTCCGATCGGGGTCCCCGACCTCCCGGTGCTGATCGGCGGGACCGTCCTCCACTCTTGGCTCGTCTCCGACGACGCCGCCCCGTGGAACCCGGCGGGGATCGTCGTCACGTCGGGTCTGGCGGTCACGATCGGAGCGTAGGGCGGGCGACACCCCCGCGGAGAGGGCGCCGCCCGTCGCGTCGTAGTGTCAGGCGTGGATCAGCTCGACGCCGTTCGAGTTCGAGAACCCGGTGCCGCCCGGCGCCCCGGGGTCGGTCACGAACGCCTGCAGCGTCACCGGCAGGATCACCGACGGCACCGATGTCGGGACGGTGACGGGAAGGGCGAACGCGCCGTTCCCCGGCCCCGCCCCGATCAGCGGGAGCGGTCCGATCGTCGCCGGGAAGAGCGGGAAGACGTTCAGCGTGCAGCCGCCGCCCATCGGGAGCGCGGCCTTCCCGAACCCGATGAACAGGAACGCCGGCGCGCCGGGGAGCCCGCCCGAGACCTCGATCGACTCGCCGTACCCGTTCGCCGGGCACCCTCGCAGCGTGAGCTGCGGGACGAATCCGCCGGTCCCCGGGCAGCCGGAGCCGTACGGCGTGACCGTCCCGCCGCAGACGCCGGGCGCGAACCCGCCGTCGTGGGCGTACGTTCCGCCGGTCGAGAGGGACGCCTCCGCCTGACCGCTCGCCGCGACGAGGGCGAACGCTCCGCCGGACTGCTTCGCGCCGCCGGCGTCGACGGTCGACCAGGTCAGCTCGAACGCGCCGCCGACCTGCGCGGCCGCCGTCCCTCCCGCGAGGGAGAGGACGATCGCGACGGACCTCAGGATCGTCGCGCGCTTCATCGCCCGCTCCCCTCGGTCGCGGCGCCGGCGGCCCCGGTCGCCCGGAGGAGCGCCTCCATCCGGGCGAGGCGCGCCTCGAGCTCGGCGACGCGGTCGTCGGCCGCGCGGGCGGAAGGGGACGACGCCGGACGGAGTTCGACCGTCTCGAACCGCATCCCGCCGAGGTGATGGTGGAGGAGCAGCCGTCCGTCGGCGAGCTCGACCTTCAGGTCCGGACGGCCGTCGTGGTCGTGGTCGAGGAACGCCGCGGCGACGATCGGCTTGCCGAAGTCGAGGCCGAGCGCGGCGGTCGCGTCGTCGAACTGCCCCGCGCCGTTGCCGCGCAGAAGCCGGGCGGCGCCGTCGGCGAGCACCAGCAGGAGGTCCGGCCGGTCGTCCCCGTCGACGTCGTGCCAGAGGGCGGTCCGGGCGCCGTCGGTGTCGCCGAGCCTCGCGGTCCGGGTGACGTCCTGGAACCGCCCGTCGCCGAGGTTCCGGTAGAGGCGCGCCGGCGCGCCGGGGTTCAGGACGATCACGTCGTCCTTTCCGTCCGCGTCGAAGTCGCCCCACGCCTCCTTCTCCAGGCGGACGACCTCCTCGTGGCCGGCGCGGCCTGTGTCTCGTCAAGAGGTGTACTTCCCGGTCGTCCTCCTGAACTGACTCGTCTACTTCCTCACCGACATCGGCGAGGTCATCATCGTCTGGTTCCTCCCGGACGCGAGGCCACGGAGGGGGGAGCCGCGCGGAGCGGAGCCCGCAGGAATTCGCTCAGGCGCAGCGCGGCGGTCCGGGGGGCGAAGCCCCCCGGGAGGGAGGAGCTCGAGGAGGGAGTTGAGCGGTCCGTGGACGACTTCATCGCTCCTCAGCCCATCGCCGACACGCGGATCATGTCCGGCGGCGGCAGCACCGAGTCGGTCACCTTCGCCATCGATCGCTGACTGAAGTACGCCTTCTCCGCCGCCTGCCACTCGTCGTCCTGCTCGGACAGCAGGTGAGTCATCAGCCTCAGGGCCGACTTCCGGTTCGGGAAGATCCCGACGACGCGTGTGCGGCGGCGGATCTCGCGGTTCAGGCGCTCGAGCGTGTTCGTCGAGTGGAGCTGACGCCAGTGCTCCGGCGGGAAGGCCATGTGCGCGAGCACGTCGTCCGCCATCTCGAGGAGCATCTCGGCGGCCTTCGGGCACTTCACCTTCACCGCCTTCACGACCTCCTTGAGGTGCTTCTTCGCCTCGGCCAGGCTCTCCTGCACGAAGATCGTCTTCACCGCGGCCAGCACCATCGCCTGGTGGTTCTTCGGGACGTGCGTCATGAGCGAGCGCATCGCGTGCACCCGACAGCGCTGCCACGTCGCGCCGACGAGCACCTCCTCGACGGCCTTCCTCAGACCCTCGTGCGCGTCCGAGATCACCAGCTGGACGCCCTTGAGGCCGCGCTTCACGAGGGAGCGCAGGAAGTCTCGCCAGAAGCCGAAGCTCTCGGCGTGGCCGATGTCCAGGCCGAGCACCGTGCGCCGCCCCTGCGCCGTCACGCCGATCGCGATCACGCCCGCCATCGATCGCACGCGGCCACCCTCACGAACCTTCTCGTAGATCGCGTCGAGCCAGACGTAGACCACCTCTTCGTCCAGCGTGCGCGACCGGAACTCCTCGGCCTGCTCGTCGAGCTCCGCGCACATCCGGCTCACGCGGCTCTTGTCGATCCCGGTCCCGCCGAGCGCGACGACCAGATCGTCGACCGCCCGCGTGGACACCCCGGACACGTACGCCTCCTGGACCACCGAGACGAGCGCGCGCTCCGCGCGACGGCGCGGCTCGAGGAAGCTCGGAAAGTACGTCCCCTGGCGCAGCCTCGGGACCTTCAGGTCGATCTCGCCCAGGCGGGTCTCCCAGGTCCGGTCGCGGTAGCCGTTTCGGTGTCCGAGCCGCTCGGACGTCCGCTCGTAGAGCGCCGCTCCGATCTGCGCGGCGACCTCCGACTGCATGATCTCCGTGAGCAGCTTCTTCATCGACTCGCGGAGGAAGTCCCCGTCGGGGCCCTTCAGGATCTGGCCTTCCAGGCTCTCGTGCGGCACGATCTCTTCGGTCATCGGTCTCTCCTGAGCTGGTCTTGCAACTCTCAGAAGAACGACCGGGACCCCTCGACGGAAGCCCGTCGACGGTCGCGGGGTCGGTCTACGCCGGCCCCGCGTTTACACCACTTCGTGAGACACTATCGCTCGTGCGGACGAATCGAGCCTGGCACGGTAGGTCCACTCGGAGCGCAGGCCCGACGTCAGCCCCTTCTCTCCCGCTCCTCCCATAGGATGGCGCTGACGCGGAGACCTGTCGTCACCGTCGGTCCTCCGCGTCAGCGCGCTCTCCCCTGCTCTCGTTGCTCTCCCCTGCTCTCCCCTGCTTCCCCTCCCCTTACGGCGCGTTGTACGTCACTTCCAGTCCGTTCGATCCCGCCACGCCGAAGGCCGCTCCGGGATCCGACGTGAAGAACTGGACCGTCGCGGTCAGTCCGACGGGGGAGGTCGGGGAGATGAGGAACGTCAGGACCGCGGAGCCGTTGCCGGGGCCGGAGCCGCCGAGCGGGAAGGTGAAGAGGGGCGGGAGGACCGGGGCCGTGAGGAGGGTGCAGGACGGGTCGATCGTGGTGCTCCCCTGGGCGAGGCCGGCGAAGACGATGGCGGGGGCGCCGCCGAGGCCGTTCGAGAACGTCAGGCTGATCTGCTGGCCGACGCGCGGGCAGGGGGTGGCGGAGAGCACCGGCACGGCGCCGCCGGAGCCGGGGCAGCCGGCGCCGTACGCGGTCGTCGGGCCGGGGCAGCCGGTCCCTTCGTAGGCGCCCATGTCGACGATCGGCGCGGGGCCGACGCCGGTGTCCGGGGCGGCCGGGGTGTCGATGAAGCGGGGGTCGCCGGCGAGGTCGGTGGCGACGCCGGCCGGGACGGCGGTGTTGTCGCCCGCGTCGAGGCACGGGGAGGTGACGTCGACGTGGAAGTCGGTCGCCGACTTGAAGACCGGCGGGCCGGCGATGTTCCCGACGCCGGCGAAGCCGCCCTCGACGCACGAGTACGTGACGTTCGTGCTGCCGCTCGAGCCGTTGTAGAGGTTCGGCGCGTTCGACGCGGTGTTGCCGTGCAGGATCGTGTTCACGATGACCGACTGGCCGTAGTAGTCGTACATCGCGCCGGCGCGGCCGCCCGCCGAGTTCCCGGACACGGTGCAGTTCACCATCGTCAGCGGGGCCGGGTTCGAGCTCGACCCGTACCGGTAGATCGCGCCGCCGTCACCCGACGACGACGGCGCCTGGTTGCCGACGATGAGGCAGTTCACGAGGAGCGGCGCGCCGTTGCTGTAGGCGTAGATCGCGCCGCCGTCGTTGTTCATCGCCATGTTGCCGGAGAGGACGCAGTCCCGCATGGTGAAGCTGGCGTTGTAGAGGTAGCCGACGCCCGCGGACTCGCCGGCGACGTTCCCCTCGAAGACGCACGACTCGAACGTCGGCGAGCCGTTGTAGTCGTAGATCACGGCGCCGTTCTGGTTCACCTGGTTGTTCACGAACCGCGAGTTCCGGATCGTCATCGAGCCGGAGTACGAGTAGATCGCGCCGCCCTTCCCCTGGGGGAGCATCAGCGTGCCGATCGTGAGCGTGCTGAAGTCGTACCCGTCCTTGAACGTGACGCCGTCGATGATCGTGTCCGGCTGGGCGGAGTCGGGGATCTCCATGATGCGCGTCGTCCCCTGGCCGTCGAGCTCGGTGACGTTCAGCTCGAAGTCGCGCTGGGAGAGGGCGGTCTCGTTCCCGCCGAAGCCGCCGTAGAGCGCCACGCCGGTCGGCATCTGGAACGGCGTCCCGCCGTTCGTGTACGCCCCGGCGGTGACCCAGATCTCGTCCCCCGGCTGCGCCGCGGAGAGTCCGGCGGCGAGACCGTCGAACGCGGTCGCCCAGCTCGTTCCGTTCCCGCCCGGGGCGGCGAGGCGGTCGACGTACACGACGGCCGCGTCGGCGGCGCCGGAGGCGAGGAGGAGAGCGGCGAGCCCGAGGGCGACCGGGCTTCGGCGGGATCGGCGGGATCGGCGGGAGAGGGAGGTCGACGGTGTCATGGATCCATTCCTGGGCAGCGGTTTCCGAGTCCCCACGGGAACAGAGCGGCCGCCACCTCGCCAGACATCATTTCCAGAAATGCCCCCCCAGGATCTAGAGGGATGCTGTCCCATGGGTTGCGAACAGGGCGGGCCCGCGCGGACAGCGGGGCGCGCCCGTCGTCCCGATGCCTCGGAGGAGTGATGATCGCGTGGTCCAGGGTCCTGTTCCCGGTTCTCGTGTGGTGCGCCGGCGCGGGGATCGCGCCGGCCCAGGAGGTCGCCGAGGTCCCGCAGCGCATAGTTGCCGTCGCCGGAGGCGAGTCCGCCCACCGTGTCGGCGAGCTGCTGCAGCCAGGAGTCGCCGTCGCGCTGGTCGCG
>JAUIEL010000450.1 GCA_030428825.1 bacterium | reverse complement strand
GAAGACGCGTTGATGGCGGAGTTCCGCGATTGGATCCGGGCCGCGCGGCCGGCCGCCGCGCCCCGGGCAGTGCCGCCGTCCGCGCCGGCGTCCCCCGTCCGCTGGCTGGTCGCCGCGGCGGTCCTCCTCGTCGGCGGGGCGTGGCTGGCGTCGCGCGACGTGCCGCCGCCGACCGATCCCGGACGCCTGCGGCTAGGATCGGACGAGGTGGAGTGCGTGCGGCCCGCCGGCCGCGTCCCCGAGTTCGAGTCCTTCGCGTGGCGCTTCGACGACCTTCCTCCGACGGCGAGCTACGAGCTGACCGTGCGCGACGCCGCGGACGGCCGCGTGGTGCTCCGGAAGCGCGACCTGTTCGAGCCCTCGTACCGGCCGAGCGCCGGCGAGCGGGCGGCGCTCCCCGACGCGATCGAGTGGCGCGTCCGGGTGCTCGAGGCGGGCGACGAGATCGGGGGCGGGAGCGCGGCGGCGCGGCGGCGCTGACCGGCGCCCGCGTCGCGATCGCCGGACGCGCGTTCGGCGCGTCGTTCCTCGCGGCGGCGGTCGTCGTGACGGCGCTCCTCACGGCGGTCGACGCGGCGACGGCCGGCGAGCCGACGCCGAGGGAACGGGCCGAGCGGCGGCTCGCGCGGGCCGAGTCGCTCGCCGCTCGCCTCCGCGTCGCCGAGGCGGACCTCTCCGGCGCCGAGCTGTGGGAGCTCGCCGTCCTCGCCAACGCGGTCCATCGCGAGTCGGAGGCGTTCCCTCCCGACTCGCGACGGCGCGCCGAACTGCTCGAGTCCGGCCTGACGGCGCTCCGTCGTCTCGATCGCGGCGCGCTCCCCGAGGCGGCGCGTCGCGTCGACCTCGACGACGCCGAGGCCGCCTTCCTCTCGGAGCTGGTCGGCCGGCACCTGCGGGACGGGAGGATCGAGACGGCGAAGGCGCGGCTCGCGGGGTCCGAGGGGCTCGCGGGACGTGCCGCCCGGAGCGGTCCCTGGCTGCACGTCCGCGCGCTCGAGCTCGAGCCGTACGGCTTCCCGGCCCCGTCGGAGGCGACGCTCGACGCGCTGTCGGCGAGCCTGGAGGAGCGCGAGGGCCGGCCGCTCCAGATCGCCTGCGTGCTGGCCGGGCTGCGCGTCGAACGGCGGATCGCGTATGGCACGCCGGACCTCGCGGCCCGCATGCACGCGGTCGAACGGCGGACGTTCGAGCGGCTGGAGGAGGTGTTCCGACCCGAGCGGGCGCCGATCGTCGCCCGCCACGCGGTCGAGGTCGCGCTCTCCGGCGGCAGCCACGCCGCGGCCGCCCACCTCGCCGGTCGAGCGCTCGCCGATCCCGAGGTGGTCGCCGGCGGTCCGCGCGCGCTCGCCCCGCTCGAGCTCCGGCGGATCCAGGCGCGGTGGATGAGCGAGCAGGACGAGGAGGGGGCGGCGGCGCGCGCCGAGCGGGCGATGGCGGAGCTCGACCTGGAGGCGCTCCCCGGCGGCGATCGCTGGAGCGTCTGGGTCTGGCGGGCACGGGCCCGGCAGGAGATCGGGCGGCCGGACGCGGCGCGCGAGGCGCTCGCGCGCGCCGAGGTGCTCGCGGGGGACGATCCGCTCGCGCGGGCGCGCACCGCGGCGGCGGTCGCCTGGCTGCGGCGGCAGGGGGACGACCGCGGGCCGGCCGGGGGGCTCGAGTCGCGGCTGCGCGAGGGGTGCGACGCGCTCCTCGACGCCTGGCGCCACGCCCCGACGTTCGAGGGGGGGGTCGGGTTCCTCTACTACTCGATGCGCCGGAGCGTCCCCTCGGAGGCGATCCACCTCCTCGCGGAGCGGGGGGAAGGGGAGTACGAGGAGGAGGCGCTCGGGCTGCTCCTCCGCGCGCATGCGTCGGGGTCGCTGGCGCGCGCGCTGGCGCTCGACGTCGTCCCGCTCGAGGCGCTCCGTCGCGACCTGCTGGCGGAGGGGGAGGGCCTGCTCGTCCACCTGCCGGCGAAGGGCGGCTCGCACGTCTTCGCGGTCGACCGGGACCTCGTCGTCCACGCGACGACCGCCGACGAGGAGGTGCTCCGCCGCGCGGTCGTCCGGTTCCAGGAGGAGGTCTCCCGTCCGCCGCCGACGTCGAACGGCGCCGGACTCGCCGCGGCGCGCGCGCGCGCGCACGACGCGGGACGGGCCCTCGGCCGCCTCCTCCTCCCCGCGCGGATCGCCGCGCGCGTCGCCGGCTGGAGAGGGGTCGTCGTGACCGGCCACGACTGGCTGGGGTGGGTGCCGTTCGAGTGCGTCGCGCCGCCGGACGGCGAACCGCTCGGCCGGACCCACGCGGTCCGATCGATCCCGACGATCTCGCTCGGGCATCACCTCGCGGTCCGGCCGCGAATGACGTCACGGCTCGACGTCGCGCTCGTCGCCGCGCCGGCGCGGGACGACGTGCCCGCCCTCCCGTTCGACCGCGCGGACGCCGAGCGTCTGATCCGCCCGTTCCACGACGATCGGCGGTCGGCGCGGCTCGGGCGGTCGGCGACGCGGCGGGCCCTCGCGGAGAGCGACGCGCGGGTCGTCACCGTCCTCGCGCACGGCGGCTACGAGCGGCGGCGGATCCGTCCCGCGTCGCTGCTCCTGACGCCGGACGGGGACGACGGGCGGTTCACGTGCGGGGACGCCGAGCGGCGCGGCCGACCGGCGGAGGTCGTGGTCCTCGCGGCCTGCGGATCGGCGCGGGGGCCGTCGCGCGTCGGGGACGACGGCGTGTCGAACCTGGGGGGCGCGTTCCTCGCCGGCGGCGCCCGCGCCGTCGTGCTCTCCCGGGCCGACGTCGACTTCGAGGCGACCGTCCGTCTCCTCGAGACGCTCCACGCCCGCCTCGCGGCCGGCGACCGTCCGTCGGTCGCGCTCCTCGCCGCGCGGCGGGCGCTGTTCGGGGGTCCGCTCGACCACCCGTACTTCCACTCGCTCCTGCAGGTCGTCGGCGGCGGGTGAGTCCGGTCAGTCGCCGCCCCCGGCCGGAGGAGTCTCGGTCGATCCGCGCGGCGGGTCGGGGATCATGTTCGGGTCGAACGGGCAGATCGGGATGTTCGAGGCCGTGCCGCCGCCCGACTGGACGCCGCCGCTCTTCGGAGGGCCGTCCGTCGCGCTCGCGCTCCCGGTCGACAGCGTCGTCGCCTCGTACTGCTGGCTCAACTGGAGGTATCGCGCGTTCTCGGCCGACCAGATCGACAGGCCGGGGACCCCGGAGGCGAGGTACGCGCCCGTGCCCGCGTCGATCACGAGCTCGCGGGCGACGAGGTAGTACTCGGCCTGGTTCGGATAGGTCGTCTCGTACAGCGGGAGGTCGAGCGAGATCGTCCCGTTCACGGCCGCGGCGGTCTCGACGTACAGCACGTCGGGGTTCGAGGAGGCGTACGGCAGCAGCGCCCCGAACGCGTCGAGGCCGCGGTGGTAGACGACGAACTCGACGTGCGTCGCGCCGGCGAGCCCGTCCGCGGGGAGGTCGAACCGCAGGGTGAGGACGTCCTCGTCCGTGATGTACGACGGCTCGTTCGCCGGGTAGACCTTCCGCAGCTCCTCGTTCACCTCGGGGTTCCGGTCGAGCCAGAGCTTCGCGATCCCCTCGAAGTGCTGCAGCCAGTCGGGGTCGCCGTCGAGGTCGAAGTCGTGCAGGAACGGCGCCGACGTCATCGGGGTCATCGGAGTCCCCCAGGTCGCCAGCTCGGTTCCGTGACCGGTCGTGTTCGAGAACGGCTCGGACGTCGGGTTCGAGGTCGACAGGTTCAGCAGGCCGAACTGGAGGACGTGGCCGCCGTGCGAGACGACGAGGTCGTCGCGGTGGCCGGGGGCGGTCTCGGGGAGGAGGTTGGCGGCGCCGAGGCGCGCGCTCAGCGTGATGCCGAGCGGGGTCCCGACCGAGGTCCCGGCCGCGCCGTACACGCGGAGCCAGCGGTTGCTCGTCGGGGCGTACGACTCGAACAGCACGGCGAGCCGCTGCTTCCCGGCCGCCTCGTCCGCGACGTGGCGGACCGGGACCGCGTCCTCGACCTCGGTCTCGTTCACGACGAGCCGGGGCGCGCCGGCGAGGTCGACCACCTCGACCTGGTGGTCGCGCACCAGGAAGACCTCCAGCGACGCGTCGCCGTCGTAGTCGAGCAGGCCGATCCGACGGACCCCGCCGGCGACGGCGATCGTCGGATGGACCTCGAAGCCGCCGAGCTTCTGCTCCAGCCGGAGGAGTCCGGCGGCCCCGTTCCCGAGGACGTCGAGGTCGCCGTCCCCGTCGACGTCGCCGGCCGCGATCGAGGTGACGCCGCGCCAGGCGCTCCCGTCGATCGTCTGTTCGACGAACGCCGGCGACCCCTCGTCCTGCGTGTAGAGGTGGAGGCCGTCCGGTCCCGCCGCCAGCACGCCGTCCCCGAACGGACCGGCCCCCGGGAAGGTCGCGACGTCGGCCGCGGCGCGCGTCGAGATCGGGAACCCGTTGGCGAACAGGTCGGCGCTGAGGACGACCGTGGGGCGGCCGGACCAGACGGTGGCGAGGTCCGGGATCAGGTCGCCGTTGTAGTCGCCGACCGCGCGACCGGTGACGCCGTACGGCGCTCCGGGGAGCGGCTCGAGCAGGTCGGCGCCGGCGGTCTGGGCGGTCGCCGCGGGGAGGAGGGCGAGCAACGCGGCCGTCAGGGCTCCGGCGCGATGGAAGTCGTGATCGTTCATGGGGTTCCGTTCTCCGCGAGGGGCGGTTCTCGGGCGGCCGGGGGGGCGCCGGCCGTCGGCTCCTCGGTTCCTCCCGATCGTGTGTCGGCCGGGCGCGGAGTTCACGGAATCCCGGCCCGGACGGCACGACGAGCGGTTCGTGCGGGGAGGAGAGCGGACGGGCCCCGCGGTGCGTTACGCGAGGCTCGGATTTCCCGCGCTCGGCGCCGGGCGGTCAGGGGAGCTCGACGGTCGAGTCCCCGTCCGGCGGCGCGCCGGGGTCGATCGTGACGTCGACCTTCTCCTTCGCCGCGAAGCCGGTGACGTGCACCGTGAACGTCCCCGGCCGGACGGTCGGGAGGCGGTGGAGCTGCGCGCCGCCGCCGGGGAGCATCCGGGTGAACGCGTCGACGTCGATCGGGGCGCCGTCCGGGTCGTCGACGGCGATCGAGAACGGGCCGACGCCCTCGTCGACCGGCACCACCGTCACCGAGAGGGAGGCGCCGCCGCGCAGCAGCACCGGCAGCTCGAGCGCGCCGCCCGCCGTCGACGGCTTCCGCCGCGAGACGTCGAGCTTCCCGTGGCTCGGCGTCTTCCGCGAGGTCTCGAACGAGTACTCGCCCGACTGGCTCTCGTCCTTCCCGGCGACCTCGACGATGTAGAGGCCGTCGTCGGGGAGGGTGATCTTCTTCTTCTGCTTCTTCTTCCCCTTGAACTGGATCGTGGTGAGGAGCGCGCCGACCGGGTCGTACACGGTGACGAGCGGCTTCAGACCGTTCGTCGTCGGGAGCGCGGTCAGCTTCAGCGCCTCCCCGGCGGCGCCGGAGAACGTGAAGAGGTCGCTGTCGCCGGCGTCGATCGTTCCGACGAGCGTGAACATCACCACGTACTTGATGGACGTTGCGCTGAAGACTTGTGAGAAGTCCGGGAACGCTACGGCCTTCAGAAGGCTGCCTGGCAAATTGACAAGGTACTGCGGACCCACCGTATAGTCGTGATTGGCCCAGTTATATACGTGGGAATGGTGGAGGTCGAACAGCAGCCCAACCGGGACTGCTATTGCGAGGACGATCAGCGGCGCAGGCACAGCGCGAATCCAGCGCTTGCGAATCATCGGCGCTACAAACAGAACGACTAATGACACAACCCCAATTAGTAAGATCTCTGGATTGGCATGCATCGCGCTGTGCGGCAGCTCAGCCAGGAGTTCGAGCGGTTCCTTGGCGCTGGGCGACACGCCCATGACTGTGTGAGCTTGCTTTGAGACGATGATGATGCCGATCGCCGCGAGCATCCCGTGCACGATCGA
>JAUIEL010000449.1 GCA_030428825.1 bacterium | reverse complement strand
CGATCCCGTGGTGATCGTCTCCGGGCTCCCCCGCTCGGGCACGTCGATGATGATGAACATGCTCTCCGCGGGGGGCGTCCCGGCCGTGACCGACGGCGAGCGCGAGGCGGACGTCGACAATCCGAAGGGGTACTTCGAGGTCGAACGGGTGAAGGAGCTCGAGTCGGAGACCGACAAGTCGTACATCCGCGACTGTCGCGGCAAGGTCCTGAAGGTGATCTCGTTCCTGCTGAAGGACCTCCCCCCGGACAACTTCTACAAGGTCGTCTTCATGCGGCGCGACCTCGACGAGGTGCTCGCGTCACAGAACAAGATGCTCGACCACCGCTCGGAGGAGAAGGGCGCCGAGGACGAGCGGATGAAGGAGCTGTACAAGAATCACTTGCACAAGACGCACGCGATGACGCGCTGGCAGGACCACTTCGACCTGCTCGAGATCGACTACCGCCGGGCGGTCGACGACCCGACCGGCGTCGCGCGGGACGTGAACCGATTCCTCGGCGGCCACCTCGACGAGACGAAGATGGTCGCGGCGGTCGACAAGAAGCTGTACCGGAACCGCAAGGAGAAGCTGGCGCAGGCCTGACGGGGCCGGGGGAGCCGAAGCGGCCGCCCTCGCCGGAGACGACGGAGAACGAATCGAAAGAGAGCCGCCGGCGGAGATCCGCCGGCGGCTCTCTTCGTGACCGCGTCCCGCCCCCCCTACTCCCTCGGGATCGGCTCGCCGTCCCACTCCGCCGGGAGCGCGACGCCCTGCAGCTCGAGCACCGTCGGCGCGATGTCGATCAGGTTCGGCTCGAACGCGGCGTCGGGGATCTTGAAGTTGGCGAAGAAGATCCCCTTCACGATCTCCGGGTCGTTGCCGGCGTGGTCGCCCGACCAGGTCAGCTCGTTCGTGCCGACGCCCCACGAGTCGTACAGCTCGCTCTCGTAGCCGCCGCCGGAGTTCGAGCCGGAGACCCGGTACCCCTCGCCGAGGCCGAGGACGATGTCGCCGAACGGCGTGATGTTCTCCTCCGGCCCGTCGTACGCCTCGAGGGCGTCCCACGCCTGGAGGCAGACGCGGCGGTTCCCCTGCCCCGGCCGGTTGTCCGTCCAGCCGGCGAGGCGCTCGATGATCTCGTCCTTCAGCTCCTTCACGTCGGCCGGCTCGACGATCCCCTGCGGCTCGCGCCCCTTCACGTTCAGGTAGATCTTGCCGAGCCCCATCGAGTACGCCTTCGTGTTCTCCCAGTCGACGAACCGGAAGTACGAGTCGGAGGTCAGCCCGTCGACGACCGCGCGGACCGCCTCGGGCCCGTCGGCCTGCGCCGCGACCTCGCCCTTCAGCTTCAGGTAGCCGGCCCGGTTCAGCCAGACGTTGACGTTGACGTCGTGCCGCCACGGCTCGAACCCGTGGTCGGAGACGATCATCAGCTTCACGTCGCCGTACTTGCCGGTCTGCAGCTTGTCGAGCAGCCGCCCGACGATCCGGTCCATCTCCTTGTAGACCTCCTTGACGGCGTTCTTCAGCTTGAACGTCCGGTCGAAGCAGGTCACCTCCTTCTCGCGCAGGAGCGTCCCGTCGGGCGCCTTCTGGTCGTACGAAGGGTGCTCCGGGTCGAGCAGGCGATACATCATGTGGGCGGCGCGGTCGGTGCACGACTCGACGTGGAACAGCACGTCCCAGTCGTCGCGCTCGAGGCAGTGCTCGAACATCCGCGTGCGCCAGTCCATGACGTGGTCGAGGCCGAGCAGGAACGCCGCCTCCGGCGCCTCCTGGTCCTTCAGGACGTTCGTGTAGCACGCCCACCCGACGGTGTCGTACAGCCCGATCGCGGAGGCGAGCTCGGCCGCGAACCCGCGCGGCGACGAGATCGGCAGGTGGACCGGCGGCGTCTCCGGCGAGATCGAGACCGGCGGCACGAACAACCGCAGCCGCTTGCTCCCGCCGTCGTCGAGGTGGCACTCCTCGAGGAAGAGGCGCGCCACCGCGTCGAACGTGAACGACCCGGTCATGGGGTAGCTCAGCCGGAAGTAGTCGGAGTAGGTCCCCTCGGCGACCTCGTGCGTCGTCCCGTCGAGGGTGATCGTCGCCTTCTTCCCCTCGAAGTCGGGGCGGATCTCGAGGTCGACCACCGCCTTCCGGCGCTTGTCGCTCCACGCCCGCTGTTCGGACTTCAGCTTCGACAGCGCCTCCTCGGTCTTCGACCTCTCGGCGTCGGAGAGACCGGGCTCGTCGAGCTTCGCCTCGAGCGCCGCCCGCTCCTGCTTGAACCGCTGGTCCGCGACGAAGTCGACCGGCCCCGGCAGCGTCGCCCGGTAGGCGCGGTCCTTCTCCTCGTACAGCTTGAAGATCGTTCCCCCGCTCCCGGTCCCCTCGTCGTTCATCGCCCACTCGTCGTTGGTGTAGATGTACCAGGAGCCAGGCCCCCCGGTGACGTCGGGCGTGAACAGGCCGGCGAGGATCTTCGCGTTCGGGTGGGCGTCGGCCGGGTACGCGGTCGGGACCTCGAGGCCGATCGTCCTCTTCCCGGCCTCGCCGAGGACGTCCCAGAACCGGATCCCCTGCAGCTCGGAGACCGGCATCGGGTAGCTCCCGGGGAGCCCGGCGGCGCGCTCGTGCAGCAGGTACCCCGCGCCGCCCCCCGCGAGCAGCCCGAGGAGGACCGCCAGCGCCGTCTTCATCCGGAAGACGAGCCGGAACAGCAGGGCGACGACCAGGAACGCGCCGATCGCGACGAAGACGAGCGCGAGCATCTGGTTCCCGTCGCCGCCGAGCGGCAGCAGGAACTTCTCCGTCGTCGAGAGCTCGACCTTCTCCCCCAGTCGGTCCGCGGGGACGAGGTCCGGGTCCTGCTCGAGACCGGCGAGCCGCGGGGTGATCGACCCCGGGGAGTCGCCCGTCCCCGGCCGGATCTCGCGCGCGACGAAGTCGCCGATGTTCGTCTTGCCGGGGTTCTGCCCGCTGGCGAGCGACGCCCAGGAGACCGGCGACTGCGCGGTCAGCGTCGTGCCGAGCGGCCGGAAGGTCCCCTCCTGGGCCAGCCGGGCGAGGTTCGGCAGGTCGCCCGACTCGATCCACTGGCGGGCGAGGTCGCTGTCCGCGCCGTCGAACCCGAGGACGATGACCCGCTGCCGCTCGGCGGCGGCCGCGTCCGGCGCCGGGGCGGAGAAGGCGGTGAGGAGGGCGAGGACGGGGAGGCCGGCCGACAGGAACGATCGCATCATGGGTCGGATCTTCGAGGGGCGCGCCGGACGGACGGGACCCCGTTCGGCGAGGGGATTCGGAATCGGGGAGGGTATCAGGCGGGCGAGAACGCGGACAACCGGAACCGGGTCCGAAACCGGTACGCCCCCGGCGACCGAGACGTTGACGGACGCGTCCCGTTCGGGCGCCGGATCTCTCTAATGGTCCGGATGCGCGCCTTCGTCGTCGCCCTGGTCGTCGTCGCCCTCGTCGCGGCCGCCCTCGTCGAGGGGCGGTCGGCGAGGGAGGCGCTCCGGAGCCGGGTCGCGGTCGACGCCGACGCGTACTCCCGGCTGCGGGACGACCTGGAGGCGGCGGAACGGTCCCTCGAGGCGCGCCCCACCGCGGAGGCCCTCGCCGCGGCGCGGAGGGACGCGTACGCGGCCCGGATCGCCGCCGCCGCGTTCGCGTTGGCCCGGGACGACGTCGCCGCCGCGCGCGACCACCTCGACCTCGCCCCGGAGGAGGAGCGCGCGTGGGAGTGGGATCATCTCCGCGGTCGAGTCGCGCGACGCGTCGACGTGCGGCTCCGGATCGACGGGGCGATCTCCCGGATCGCCGTCTCCCGGGACGGCCGGCGGATCGCGATCGCCCGGGACGACGGCGGCCTCTTCCGCTCCGCGCCGGGCGGCGGGCCGGTCATGACCGCCGCCGACCCGACCGCCCCCGAACGGCTCGGGCTGGCGTTCGTCGGCGAGCGGACCGTGGCGGCGGCGCTCGACGCGGGCGGGGTCGAACTGCTCGACGCCGAGACGCTGGAACGCGTCCGCGTGCTCCCCGTCCACGACGGGCCGGTCTGGCAGGTCGCGGGCGCCGCGCACGCTCCCCTCCTGGTGACGGCGGCGCAGGACGGGACCGCCAAGGTCGTCGACGCGGAGAGCGGCGCGGTCCGCGCGACGTTCGAGGGGCACACCGGCGAGCTGTTCTGCGCGGCGGTCACCCCCGACGGCGCGCTCGCGGCGACCGCGGGCGAGGACGGCTGCCTCCGGCTCTGGCGGACCGCGGACGCCGCGGCGGTCGCGGCGCTCGACGGGATCGAGGGGTGGATCATCGGCCTCGACGTCTCCGACGACGCGGGGCTCGTCTGCGCGCGGACCGACCTCGGCGAGGTGGCGCTCTGGCGGCCGGACACCCCGGCCGACGCGGGCGGCCTCGTGCGGTTCGGCGGGCGGGACGACCCGGTCGCGTCGTGCGTGCCGAGCCGCGACGGTCGCCTGCTCCACGTCGGACGCGACGACGGAACGATCGCGACCCTCGACGCCGACACCCTCGCGCCGCTCCGGACGCTCCGCTGGGGCGGCGGCGCGATCGAGCGCCTGTTCACCTCCGGCGACGACCTCTTCTTCCTCTCGCACGACACCGCGGTCCGACGCTGGCGCCGCGCCGCGGGCGCCGACCGGTCGTTCGCGTCGGGGACCGACTGGGTGAACGTCGTCGCGCTCTCGGACGACGGGACGGTCCTCGCGACCGGCTCGGCCGACGGCGTGGTCCGCGTCCACGACGCCGCGACCGGCGCCCTCTCCCGCGAGCTCGCGGCGCACACCCGCGGCGTCACCGCGCTCGCCGTCGACGCCGACGGCCGCGCGCTCACCGCCGGCGGCGGCGACGGGATCGTGACGCGGTACGACCTCGCGACCGGCGAGCGGACACGACGCCTCGGCGAGGAGACCGCGATCGTCGCCGCCGTCGGGCGGGCGGCGGACGACGGCGCCCTCCCCGTCGTGTACGGGAACGGCGCGATGCGCGTCTACGACCTCGCGTCCGGGGACGAGCGGCGGAGCACGCCGGCGATGTCGTTCTGGATCCACGCGCTGTCGCGAGAGCTCGGCCGGAGCGGCGTCGTCGCGTGGGCGGCGGCGGGCGGGAACTTCCGGGCGTTCGACGTGACGACCGGCGAGAAGCGCGGCGGCTTCCGGTTCGACGGCACCGTGCCGGTCGGCGCCGTCGCGTGGCACGACGTCACCGGGCGCGGCGCGCTCGCCCTCGCCAACGGCGACGTCGAGATCTGGTCCGCCGCCACGGACGAACGGGTCGCCGTCCTCGAAGGCGAGCGGATGCCGATCGACGCGCTGGCGTTCCACCCGGACGGACGGCGGATCGTGACCGGCGACCTGACCGGCCTGCTGACGATCTGGGACGCCGCGACGGGGACTCGCCTCCTCCGGTTCCGGGGGACGAAGCAGGGGATCACCGCCGTGACGTTCACGCCCGACGGACGCCACCTCGTCGTGGCGGGGCACGCCGGCGTGGTCGACCGGTTCGAAGGAGCGGACCGATGAATCGCGTCGTCCTCGAGCTGACCGCCGTCGCCGCCGCCGCGACGCTCTGGCTGTTCGCCCGCCACGACGCCGCGAGCGCGACCGACGGCCTCCCGGCGCTCCCGGTCCGCGGCGCGCGGATCGCCGCCGCCGCGCGGACCGCGGCGGCGACCGAGGCCGCCGAGCCGATCCTCGGCCGCGGCACGGACGACGCCCCGTACGAGCTCCCGTTCCACCTCTTCGCCTTCCCCGACTACGACCCGCCGCCGCTTCGCCCCGACCCCGCCCCGCTTTCCCCCGCCGCCTTCCCCGAGGCGCTCCGCCCGTACGACGGGGCCGCGGTCGCCGTCGAAGGGTTCCTCCTCGCGACCGAGTTCGACGGCGACGCCTTGACCCGCTTCATGCTCTCCCGCTTCCCCGCCGGCTGCTGCTTCGGCGGCACGCCCGTCCTCGACGAGTGGATCGACGTCACCCT
>JAUIEL010000448.1 GCA_030428825.1 bacterium | reverse complement strand
TCACCGCGATCGCATGGCCCTTGACGCTATAGCTCGGAAATATCCACCACAAGCGAGGAAGAAGAAGATCCAAGCGAGGGTGCGACAGGAGGTTTCGCCGCTGAACGGCTCCGTCCCGGCGAGAGGCGCCGGGAAACGTTTCCCAGCGCTCGGCGGCCCCGACGGCGGAATTCGACCGGGATCCGAAAAAGAACGGAATCGTCTATGGGTCGGATCGTCCGTATCGATCCGACGCGCTCGATCCGTGCGGCGCCCCCGGACGGGCCCGCGCCCCTCTCAGCGGCTCTGGGCGATCTCCTCGTCGAGCTGGGAAGCCCATTGGATCGCCGCGAGGTACGCCCCCTGCGAGACGGTCCGGCCGTACTTCATGACGTCCGGGTGCGCGAACTCGCCCCGCTCGCAGTGGACGGCCGCCGAGAGGACCTCTCCGCCCGGCCCCTTCCGGCTGAGGAGCGCGATGCGGACCTCTTCCGACAGGCTGAGGTCGGAGAGGACCTGGCTCATCGGCCGATCGGCGATCGCGTCGAGCACGGAGAGGAGGCCGATCGAGAACCAGACGTCCTCCTTCTGGTTCCGGATCGCCTCGGCGATGTAGCGACAGAACCGCGCACGCACGAGCGCCGTCTGCATCAGCTCGTGCGGCTTGTCGTCGACGCTCGCGAGGAGGATCAGGCTGACGAGCGATCGGACCCGCTCGAGTCCGATCATCGCGATCGCGTGCCGGATCGACTCGATCTCGCGCCGGAACCCGTACATCGCCGAGTTGACCAGCCGGAGGAGGCGGTAGGTGAACGACACGTCGCGCTCGACGATCTCCGTCACGCGCTCGATCTTGACGTTCGGGTCCTGGATCTCCGAGAGGAGACGGAGGAGCGAGGTCCGGTCGACGGGGACCGCCCGCTGCGTGACGACCTCCGGCTCGCAGAAGAAGAACCCCTGGAAGCCGCGGAACCCCGCCTCGACCGCCTGGTCGAACTGCTCGCGGGTCTCGACCCGGTGCGCGATCGGGACCGCCGGGACCTGGCCCAGCCCGGCGATGGCCCGCTTCATCCCGTCGGCGTCGAGCGGGCCGACGTCGATCTTGACGTAGTCCGCCGTCTGCAGCAGCCGATCCGCCGGCGCCGAGGGCGTGTAGTTGTCGAGGGAGACCTTGTAGCCGACGTCGCTCGCGCGCCGGACCGCGGTCGAGAGCCCCTCGTCCGCGGCGACCTCGGCCGGGACCTCCAGCACGACGTGCTCGCGGGGGAGCGACAGGTAGCACTGGTCGGTGAGGAAGCGCGACGTCATGTTGAAGAAGGCGCGCTTCCGCTTGCCGACCACCTTCGCGAGGTCGATCTCGATGAAGGTGTTCAGGATCACCTGCGCCGTCGCCTGATCCGGATCGTCGATCGGCGGCGCCTTCGAGTCCTCGAAGACGCGATACAGGATCTCGTAGCCGATGGCGTTCACGGCCCGATCGTGGATCGGCTGGCGGGCGAGAAAGACGTCGGGCACTCGGTCTCCCCTTCGACCTCGGACGGGTCGTGGTCGGTTCGCTCGAACGTTCCCTTTCTTCGGTCGCGATCGGCGTCGGACTTTCGACGATCGAGCGAGAACCCGACCGCGGCGCCGGGGGACGGAGCGGCCGCGTCACGGATGTGCATCGCCGCCTCCGCGGCCACCCGGGACGAACACCCCGGCGGCCGGGAAGGCCGCTTTCTACAACCCGCCTCCCGGCGCGCCGGACGTCAGTGCTTGCGCAGGCGCTCCCACGCCTCTTCGATCCGCTCGCCGAGCTCCTCGACGATCCCCGTGAGCTTCCGGCTGAGGCGCCGCCCCGCGTCGGGGACGGCCCGCTGTTCGTCGTACTCCTTCTCGACCGCACGGGCGCGCTCGGCGACCTCGTCGAGCCGCGCCTGGACCGCCGCGAGCTCCTCGTCTCCGTGCGCCTCCGCCTCGCCGCGCAGCCGCTCGAGGTCCTCGAAGTACGCCTGCAGGCGCTCCTGCGAGGTCGCCGGACCGGCCTCGTCCTCGGGGGTCCGGTCGTTCGTCGGGTGGTCGGTCATGGCGTCTCCTCCGGGGAGTGGTCCGATGTTCGTGCCCACCCCGCCGGAAGCAAGCGTCGATCCAATCGGGGGAGGGGCCCCCGTGGCGAGACGCCTCGGCGCCCCGCCCTCTCGACGTCCAGTTCTTCGACCCACCCGCCGCGGATCCCGGGTAGGCTGTGCGCGCCGGGCCGGGGAGTGGGTCACCACCCGTCATCCCCCTCAACGATGGCAACCCTGGCCCGGCTCATCCCCCTCCGTGTCGCCGACCCGAGCCCGGGGCATCCGTCCCGGTCGGAATCCCTCCTCAAGACGGCGCCTCCCCTTCCGATAGGTAGGACGGGCGAGCCCGCGTCCTTCGGAGGATCCACCATGTTGAAGCCGACGCTCGTCACGCTCTCCCTCCTCATGACGGCCGGGGCTCCACTCGACGCGGACGCCGCGAGTCGACGGGTGAAACGCGCGACCGGCACGGTCGAGGCGGCCGAGACGTCGGCGTTCAGCGTCGGGGTGGTCGGCGGCGCGCCGGTGGCGGTGAAGGTCGTCGCGCGCCGCGGGCTGGTGCCGATGGTCGCCGTCCTCGGGCCGGAGGGCGAGGTGCTCGAGCGCGCGCGGGTGCAGTACTCGCGCAGCGGACGCGTGCTGAAGTTCATGGTCCGCGCCCCGGAGGGCGCGCGACGGCTGAAGTTCGAGGTGACCGGGCGGAACGGCTCGGCCGGCGGGTTCAAGGCGAAGGTCCAGCAACGCGCCGACTGACGTCGCGCGGTCCTCCGTCGACGCGCACCGGCCGGAAGGCGGCGTCGCGACCGAACGCGTCCCGGTAGGCGGGGCCGACCGCGGCCGCGACGCGAGCCTCGACGCCGCGCGCGCAGAGGACGAGGACGTTCCCGCCCCACCCCGCGCCGGTGAGCCGCGCGCCGACCACCCCGTCGACGGCGCACGCGCGCGCGACCAGGAAGTCGAGCGCGGCGGTCGACGCCTCGTACGCGTCCCGGAGCGACGCGTGGCACGCCGACACGAGGCGGCCGCACTCGGCGAGATCGCCGGCCCGGAGCGCGGCCTCGAACCGGGCGACGCGGTCGATCTCCTCCACCACGTGGCGGGCGCGGCGGCGGACGACGTCGTCGACCTCCGCCGCCGCCACGTCCTCGAGCGTCGCGTCCCGGAGCGACTCGACCTCCGGCCGACGGCGGCGGATCGCGTCGACCGCGGCGCGACACTCGGTGACCCGCCGGTTGAAGCTCGAGTCGGTCAGCGACCGGCGCGTCCCCGAGTCGATCAGCACGACGCCGAGCCGCTCGTCGAGCGGGACGTGGGCGATCGACCGGTCGCGGCAGTCGAGGCGGAGCGCGTGGCCGGGCCTCGCGAGCGCGGACGCCATCGGGTCCATCACGCCGCACGAGACCCCGACGAATCCGGTCTCGGCCGCGAACGCGAGCTCGGCGTGGACGGCCGGGGCGAGCCCGAGTCCGAACGTGGCGTCGAGCCCCCGGAGGACCGCGACGAGGAGGCTCGCCGACGACGAGAGGCCCGCGCCGACGTCGAGGTCCGCCGCGACGGCGAGGTCGAAGCCGCCGACCTCGACCCCCCGCTCGGCGAGCACGGCCACGGCCCCGAGCGGGTACGCCGCCCACCCGTCGACCGCTCCGCGACGGAGCGCGTCGAGGTCGTGGACGCCGCCCGCGCCGAGCTCGCGGCTGACGAGGCGGGCCCGTCTCCCCCGCCCCGCGCGCGGCCGCACGGCGACCCACGTCCCACGGTCGAGCGCGATCGGCATCACCGGGCCGAGGTTGTAGTCGACGTGCGCGCCGATCAGGTTCACCCGGCCGGGCGCGGACCGGACGACCGGCGCGGGGCCGCCGCCGAAGACGGAGCGGAAGAGGGACTGGACGGCGTCGTTCACCGGGGGGAGCCTGTTGATCGGCGAGGGGCGTATGGTATCTTCCCCGGCTTCGGGCGAGCCGGCGGAACGCGGGTCCGCCCGAACGCTTCGGCGGCAGCGGCCGACGTGGTGGGTGTAGCTCAGTTGGTTAGAGCGCCAGATTGTGGTTCTGGAGGCCGCGGGTTCGAATCCCGTCACTCACCCCATCCCCGCCGCGCGCCAGCGGGTGGTCGACGTGCGCCTGTAGCTCAACTGGATAGAGTATCGGGCTTCGAACCCGAGGGTTGCAGGTTCGAGTCCTGCCGGGCGTACCACACCCTTGACTCCGCCTCACCGCGGGGTAAAAGAAGCGATTCGCCGGCGACGGCGAAGTCAGCGGTCGAGAGCGTGCCCTCTTAGCTCAGTTGGTAGAGCAGCGGATTCTTAATCCGCGGGTCGAAGGTTCGAGTCCTTCAGAGGGTACCAACCGCTTCTCCCGCCCAGATCGCGCGGGCTCGCAACGGGCCGCAGGACGCGCGCGAATCGGCCGATCCGCGGCGATCGGCACCTCTCCCCCATCCTCGGACGAGTCGCAGCGCGTCGCAGCCGGACGCGACGGATCGTGCTGCAACTGCTGCCGTCTGTGCACCCCCTCCCCTGCCGTCCCGGTTGCCTGCACCCGGTCACCCTCCGCCGGTGGTCCCGGCACGGCTTCGAGCGCGCGGCTCAGGTCGTGCATCCGGGTTTTCGCGTAGACCTTGAAGGTCAGGCTCGGGTCCGCGTGCCGGGCGAGCGTCTGCGCCTCCTTCGGCGACGCCCCTGCCCGCACCACCGCCGACACGAACGACACCCGGAGCGCGTGGAAGTCGGCCACCCGGCCGTCCTCGTCCTCGTACGGCACTCCAGCGGCCGTCAGGTCGGCGTGGATGAGCTTCCCGGTCTTCTCCGGCAAGCGGGGCGTGTCGAAGACCGGAGCCCGCAGCACGCGCCCCAGGAGCCACGGACGGAGGCGTTCCGCGAGGTCCCGCCGCATCGGCTGGACGTCCTCCCGCCGGTGCTTCGAGTACGCGCCCCGGACGGTGACGGTCGGCGGATCGGCGTTCAGGTCGAACGACTCCGGCGTCAGGCTGGCGATCTCCCCCGCCCGCAGCCCCGTGCCAGCCGCGAGGGCGTACATGATCGCCCGGTCCGGCCCCGAGAGCCCGATCCGCGACGGCCCGCTCTCCGCCGCCCGCAGGAGCTTCGCCAGCTCGTCCGGCGTCAGGTCGCGCCGGACGCGCCGCCGGTCGGCGTCGGGGTTGTACCGCGAGAGCCCCGCGAGCGGGTCGCGGTCGAGCCGGGCGTTCCGGACGGCCCACCGCGTGAACGCCCGCGCGGCGGATGCGTAGCGGTTCAGCGTCGTGGCGGAGAGCCCCGGCTTCTTTTCGGTCTTCGGCTCGTCCCGGAGCGCCGCGAGCGCCGCCTGAACGCGGTCCGTCGTGAGGTCCGAGAGACGATCCACCCCCGCCCGGTCGAGGACACGATTCAGGCACGTTTCCCGGTCCTTCGCGTGCTTCTCGGTCCGTGCGCGAGCCCGGACGTCCTGGACGAAGTCCTGGACGTGCTCCCCGATCGGCCGTCGCGATTCCTTCGCCAGCGCGTCCGCCTTCGCGTCGACCACCCCGTCCCGGCGGAGGACCGCGTCGGCGCGAGTCTCTCCGCCGCGCGCTTGTCGGTGGTCCCGGCCGAGCGCGTCCGCCGCTTCCCGTCGTGGTCGAACCACGCGATCGTCCAGTTCGTCCGCCCCTGCTTCCGGTAGATCGAGACCATCGGTCAGGCTCCCTTCCGCTTCGCCGTGAGAGTCAGGCCGAGGACCGGCTGGAGCGCGTCGAGCGTCGCCGTTGTGACGTGTCCGCCATGAACGAAGCGGGTCAGGACGGACTCCCGGAGCCCGGCCCGCTTGGCGATCTCGTACCGCGAGAGGTCCGAATCGAGGACGGCGCGGCGCGCCTGTTCGGAGACGAGGAGCTTCTTCGGCATGGGTCTTCCTCTCGGTCGAACGGAGGGAGTGTAGGTCGATACGACGTGCAAAGCAAGGTT